>JAAZFA010000187.1 GCA_012511995.1 Thermoproteota archaeon
CCTGTTGGTTCGTCAGCGAAAATCACTGCTGGCTGGTTAGTTAATGCTCTGGCTATAGCTACGCGTTGCATTTGTCCACCGCTTAATGTAGCTGGCAACTGCTTAGCTTGGTTAGAAAGCCCTACACCGCTTAGTAGTTCCTCAATTCGTGTTTTGAGGTCTTTGCTTAAGCCTGCCAGGTCTGCTGGTAATGCAACGTTTTCTCTAGCGTTAAAATGAGGTAGCAGCGCGTAGCTTTGGAAGATAAAGCCCATCTCTAAAAGCCTAGCTTTAGATTTTGCTGTATCATCCATTTTATGTAGGTCTTTTCCTCTGAAAAGAACTACGCCGTGGTCTGGGCTATCCAGTCCTGCCATACAGTTAAGCAGAGTGGTTTTTCCTGCGCCAGAGTTACCTACAATAGCTAAGAACTCGCCTTCTTTAACATCAAGGGTTACTCCCCTGAGCGCATAGACAGTTGTGTTGCCAAGGTTATAGTTTTTAGATAAGCCTAATACTGAGATTATTGCGTCTTTAGATACCCCTGATATGTCAATGGTTTGAGTGTTAAAGATGTCTTTACTGTAAACAAAATATGGGATATCTGAGCCGAAAAAGTCAATCCACCTCTTTAATGTTTCAGCTTCAATAAACAGGTCCACGCTTAACTCGGCCATAGGCTTAAGTGAAGACTTAAACGTTTCAGCTGAGGTTATGGTTTCAATGTTGTTTTTGGTTGCTTCCAAGTAGTCTCGAAGATAAATTTGACATTCCTCAAGTTTCTTTGAGGCTTCTAATAGTAGTTTTTCTCCATCTTTAATTTGCTTGTTCATTTCAGATATTGACTTGTTTAGTTCAACTGATCCATTACAGAATTTGTATTCTGTGAAAACTGCTCTTGGAACCTGATATAGCTTAAAGATTCTAGTAATCAAATTGTCTATGTCTTGCAGTGAGCTGAGTTTAGCAGCTAAAATTCTGAAGAGTAATTCAAGCTTATTCTGCAGTTTAGCTTCAGTAGCTTTAAAGTATGTTCCCACTACAATGGTCTCTAGCTTCTTAAGCATGTTTATGATTTCTTTTAGCTGTGTTACTGTGGGTTCTAAAAAGGCAGCGAAAAAGTTTGCTATAAGCAGCTTATCAACCAGTTCTTCCACATCAAAACCTGTTTTGCTTGCTTGCCCAGTGAATACTGAGGGGTTAAAGGCTGAAAGATAAAAGCGGTAACTTTGAGTTTCCTGTAAGTCCCAAACTGAAATGTAGCTTTTCTGTTGAACTTCACGGTAGCTTGCAGGAACATTCTTGTATAGCAGTTTAAGTTTTTCATCGAAAACTTTAGAGAGATCCGGTTCCACTGTTTTGATAAAATCCTTAACAATCTTTGACGTTTCTCGTAGTTCCTGATCATTTTTCAGTTGCTTACGCAGTAGTGCCTCGTTTTCACGGTAATATTTTTCGAAGCATTTAAAGAGGCACCCTGACTCTACTTCTGTGATTGCTTTAGAAGTTGGGGCATTGTTTTTTTCTATAGCAACAAAAACAAAAGTGTTGAGTTCCTGACTTAAAATAGCTTTTCTGGGTACATGCAGAATTCTTCTGCACTCTGCAGCCAAGCTTTTTTGTAGTTTTTGGGTAGTTTGACTCTGCTTTTTATCTATTAATCCTGCAATGTAAACCTTCAAAGTATGTTTTCTCCCTGCTTGAATGGTCCCTGTTCATATTTTGAGATTTTTCCATCAGACATGTGGACAATGTAGTCGCATTGTTCAGCGATCCATCTGCTATGTGTGACTAAGACAAAGGTTTGTTTGTTGATTTTGTTGATGCGGCGGAACAGGTTCATAACGTCGGTGCTTGTGGTTGAGTCTAAGTCTCCTGTTGGTTCATCTCCTAGAATGATGGCTGGTTCAGTGATTAGTGCTCGTGCTATGGCTACTCGTTGCTGTTGTCCACCTGAAAGCTCAGATGGCTGATGATAGAGCCTGTCTCCCATTCCGAGTTCTCTTAGCACCATTTTTGCTTGTTCACGGGCAACCCCAGCTTTCAATCCTTTAAGCAGTAGGGGTGTTTCTACGTTTTCGGCTGCGGACAGAAATGGGAATAGGTTGAAGAGTTGGAATATGAAGCCTATTTTGTCTCTACGGAATGCTGTCATTTTTCCGTCAGAAAGTGTTGAAGTGTCGATGTTGCTAATTACGGTTGTTCCTTCAGTGTGGCGGTCAAGGTGCCCTATCATGTTTAGGAGGGTTGTTTTTCCACATCCTGAAGGTCCCATAATAGCCATCATGTCGCCTTTTTTAACTGTTAAGTCTATTCCGCGTAGTGCGTGGACTTCGTTTGATTTTCCTTTGTTGTATCTTTTATGTAGGCCTGAAATGACCAGAATATCCTCTTGGTTATTGGTTTGTGAATTCTGTGTTTGGGTTTGTTTTTTCATCCTACATACCTCAAAGCTTCTGCTGGTGGAATTCTTGATGCAACCCAGCCTGGAATAAATCCTGCTACAAGCGCGATTAAGGTTATGAAGCCTAAGTATACGGCTATGTCGTTCCAGGGGACCAATAGTGTTGCGCCTTGCATGTTGGCGAAGCCTATGCTGATTAGGACTCCGTCTACTACTCCTATGACTAAGCCTATGATGCCTAGCACTACCAGTTCTAGTAGTACTGAGATCATGACTTGACTTCTTGGGAATCCGATTGCTCGCATCATGCCGATTTCTCTTTTTCTTTCTGATACGTTTCTTACTGCGATCACGGTCATGCCTATTGCTCCTATGACTAGTCCGAAGGTGACGTAGATTTGTAGGAAAGCAACTAATCGTTGAACCATTTCTAGTGACTGCTCAACTTTGCTGTAGAGTACTGTTGCACTTGCAATGTAGGTATTCTCGTCTGCTAGTTTACGGTAGCCTTCATCTTCTGTGTTGGTGTAGTTCATGATGGCTTGTGCAAGTGTTAGTAGTTCTGGGTCATCTATGTCGTAGCTGGTTTTGATTAGGAATTGGTTGTATTGGTTTGGTGCTCTGGATGAGGATGTGTTTCCGTTTGCTTGGGATAAAAAGTTAGTTTGGTTTGCCCAGTAAGGGGTCAAATAGATTTTGCCTATGGCATCCATGAAGTTGAATTCTTCTCCGCCTAGAAGGTTGAATGGTGACAGTGGAAAGCCTCCGGCTCTCTGCGTGTCTAGTCTGCCTGCTACAGTGAATGTTTGGTATATTGGGAAGCCGTATTCTGAAGTGTTCATTGGAACCCAAATTTGTAGCCCCAGCGGCAAAAGGAAGGAGTCAGTGAAGACAACTGGGTTTCTAATTACTGAGCCATTTTCGTCTCTTAGGATGTTGATGTCTTTTAATTCGTTACCTGAGTATCCACTAAAAGATCCCAGATCTAAGTCGCCTAGGTCGCGGTCATCCGACATTAGATCTGACAAGGATACGTTGTAGGCTGGCATAGTGTAGGAGTCGTTAAAGAATAGCTGGTATGCTTGATGAGTCATATTCAGCAGTTGTTCATTTGTTACGTCTTCTGTTTTTCCTGTTGGATGGGTGATTTCGTCTGGGAAGCTGCTTAGGTAGAAGTCGTAACGCCATTGGGGCTCTGATTCGTTTCCTCTGATTTGTCCCCAAGTTAATTCGCCATATCCAAGTGGTAGTACATCTGTTTGTTGATCAAACTCTTTGGAGAACGGGTCGTTTAACATGACAAATTTTTGGAAGTCAGAAAGTGAACGATACGTTTTAAACTCGATGACATCGGTTATGGAGCTGTTAAGTTTAGTAAGTTCTTTTGCATATGAGGTTCCGTTAATTACCATTTCAGGCTTGTTGAGTGCAACTATGATGTCGATGCCTCTTGAGTCTTCTTCTGTTTCAATTACAGACGTCAAGTTTGTTGAGACTAATGTGGCGACAACTACGTTTAGGGTTAAGATGACTGCGAATATGGCAAAAGTTAGTGTAGAGCGGGTTTTATGAGATGAAATCAGTGCTGGAGCTATTTGACCTACCCCTTTTACTCCTCTAAGCCTGACGAGCATGCCTCGCAAGCCCTTCATTAGCGGGGGAAGATTTACTGCAACAAGCAGAACAGAGGCGGCTACAATCTCCATGACGCTGACGATTAGGATGTCCACTGCTAAGCCTGTTATATCTGGTATCCATTCACCCATAGCTACAGTGAATAGGAAGACTGGTGCAATCCACACAGTGACGGCAGTGAAGTTTAAGGCTTTAGTTGGACTGACGAAGCGTGAAAGCACCAAGCCTAAACCAGAAAACAGTAGTCCAGTACCGATAAGTATGTTTCTCCATTCATCCAATGTATCCCAGCCTTCAAAAACCCAAATTGCTTGGTAGCTTCCATCGATTACTCCGTTAATTAATAGGACAAAAAC
>JAAZFA010000188.1 GCA_012511995.1 Thermoproteota archaeon
CGTTTCCTGTTTGGAAAAGGCGTAATTGAAACAATACTCTATATCGACAAATTTGAAAAAGCAGGATACTATGAATTATACAAACAAGGTTATGTTGTAAGCAGGCAAGCCTTTTCAAATTTATTGAGAGTTCTTGAAGAAAACAGTATAGCAGATAGAAAAGTGATTGAGAACCGACCACCCAGAGTCGAATACAGTCTTACAAGTAAAGGCAAAAAAATCGCAACCTCATTAAAATACCTAAACGAAATCATCTAATAGAAAACTTCTGGCAGGTATCCGTATCACAGTAAGCTTGTGGTTGCTTCTGTTAGCAGTTTACCTACAGGTAAATGTTGCGGGCAAACTTTTTCACATTGCCCGCAGTGAATACAATTGTTTGCTCTACGCTCTACTGGTACTACCGTTGCATATTGCTGTTTTATCTTTTCTTGCTCTGTGGGGTCCCGACGTTTAGCTGCATACCTGTTCAGGAACTCTAATGTAACAGGTATGTCGATTCCTTGAGAGCAATTGCTACAGTAGTAACATTTGCTACAGCCGATGTAACCACATTTCTGAAATAACTCTCGTGATTTTGATAGAGCATCCATTTCTATCTTGGATAATGTGTTTGGTCCTGAATTGTTAGCACTTTCCAAGTTCTCCTGCAGTTGCATTTTTGAGTTCATACCGCTTAGGGCTGTGGCTACTTCAGGGTGGTTCCATACCCACTGTAGAGCCCAATCTGCTGGTGTTCGTTTAATTCCAGTTTTATCCCATTCTTGTTGTATTTCCTTTGGAGGTTTTACGGCAAGTAACCCTCCTGCAAGAGGCTCCATTATGATGACTGCTAAACCTTTTTGGGCTGCATATCTTAAGCCCACCTTGCCAGCTTGAAAGTGTTCGTCTAAGTAATTATATTGGATTTGGCAAAAACTCCAGTCGAATATGTCTATAATTTCTCTAAAAAGCTCATATTCGTCATGAAAGCTAAATCCAAGATAGCCTATCTTTCCTTCTTTAATTTTATTTTCAGCCCATTTGATAATATCAAATTCTTGCACTTTTTTCCAAGTAGAATTCATTAATGAATGAAGTAAGTAAAAATCTATGTGTTTTGCTTTTAATTTTTTTAGTTGGTTATCAAAAATTTTATCTAAATCTGCTTTATCTCGTACTGAGAAAACAGGTAACTTGGTGGCAATTTTTACTTTGTTTCGGTATCCACTCTCTAATGCTTTACCGACTAC
Source organism: Thermoproteota archaeon (assembly GCA_012511995.1). Lineage (GTDB taxonomy): Archaea > Thermoproteota > Bathyarchaeia > Bathyarchaeales > Bathycorpusculaceae > Bathycorpusculum. The sequence continues at coordinate 1,233 of JAAZFA010000188.1, forward strand.
GACTTCGCTATTGCCTTCGTGGTAAACATAAGCTGTGTCCAAGTAGTTTACCCCTTCGTCTATAGCATAGCGGATGAGTTTAATTGCTTCACGTTCGTTGATATCTGCTTGATTTGTGCTATTGAGGGGTAGACGCATAGTGCCAAAACTTAGCGCGGAAACTTTCCAGCCAAGTTTTCCAAATTGACGATATTGCAATAAAACACCAATTAACTAACGATTGTAATGTGATTAATATGTTTAGGATACTTTGAAAGTAAGTCGCAACTAGATAAACAAATATTTTTTTGCCCACTTAATAGGGTTCATCGGGTGATAGCCGAAAATAAGCTTAATGTAAGTTACTCAATAGAGTATTTCGATAAAAATGAGATTATCTAATTGAAGGCAATTGTATTTCTTAATTATTTTTTTTCCTTGTCTTAACCTTTCTTTTAGTTTTTGGTTTGGCCATCGTCAACGCTTTTTTTAGTGCTATTGGTGTTGTTACGGTAAAAAAAGACTTAAAGTCTGGGTCAAGTTGTTCAATTACCATGGTTGAGAGGTATCTGACACCTCGTAGGCGCTCAACCGCACATGACATGTCTGTTTCACCCTCAGATAAGACAGTATTAACTATTTCTAATGTCTCCTTTGTATTGTAGACTGCATGTAGGGGTTCACATTCTTGATTTGTCCAGCGTGGAACAACCGCATTTTTTCCGATACATAAGTCAAACAATAACGTAATGAGTTCTGGGGAAACAAATAGACTGCCCGCAGGTAAAACAAGCGAATATTCCCCTTGTGCAGCTTCTAGACCAGTTACTACATCAGATAACTCATTCTTATTTTTATTTATATTTACAACAAATTTACCTGATGGTACAAAATTGGAGTAGGCCTCTGCAATTTCATATGAATCGGTCACTACTATTATTTCTTCTACGATATCTTCTACTGATTGAATTATGTAAGTTATAAGCGGTTTTCCTTCTAATTCAAGAATGGCTTTTTTACTATAGAATTCTCTTGAAATACTGCTAGCCAAAATGATTGCTGTTTTTTCCAAGTATCAAATCACCAAGCTAAAAATGAGCTGATTGGTTGAGTTTAAGTGTTTTGTAAGCGGATAAAAATCCGCTCTAATTTATTAGTATCATTCTCCATTTTTGAATTATATTAACTATTAATTTTATAAGTTATAGACAATGTATGTATACAACATTCAGCATATGTTAAGTACTAATAAGAAAAATTACACCAAATCTATTGTCGTTACCGTACGATAGCAACAACAAATGTCTTTAAATGTTAATGCTTCCTTACAATACAGAAACTTATCAAGGATTACAGGTGCTTTAGGATAGTTTTTCAAAAAGATGTTACATTGCTTTAAAGAGAAATCTTGGAGTGTTCTGCTTCTTAAAGGATATGTACTTAATAATACAGTTCGTGCGCCCAGTTGTAAAAACTGTAAATCAACCACCGAAGTTTTGGTTACTAATCATAATAACCCAAACTTATTGCTCTATGGATGCAAAGATAGTAAGTGTAAACATAGAATGTTACGGATAGATTTAGAAAATTTTTCTTTGTTTAAGGA
>JAAZFA010000189.1 GCA_012511995.1 Thermoproteota archaeon
AATCGGTAGTTGTCAAGGTAGTTGTCCAAAATACTTTAAAATATTATGAGACTTTTTCCTCCTTGACCTCCTTCTCTTTTTCTACTTTATCCGGATTCAGGAATACGGTTGCTTCAATGCTCCAGTCTCTGGTTTGTTTGGACCATCTCTCCGGATGTGCTGCTTTAGCTAATTCATAGGTGACCTTTCTTTTCTCTAGGACATCAAGACCATGGTCTACACTATGGCGTTGAGCCGGAGTAAGAAAATTGATGCCGCTATGATGATGCTCGTTGTTATACCACTCTACGAATTGATGCACCCATTGGCGGGCTTCATCCAGCGTTGCAAAGCCCTTCGGCTGATAGTCTGGTCTGTACTTCACGGTCTTAAAAAGGCTTTCTGCATAGGCATTATCATTGCTCACCCGTGGCCTGCTATTGGATGGCATGATACCAAGTGCGTATAAGGTTTCAAGCATAGTGGCGCCTTTCATGGGGCTCCCATTATCGGAATGAAGCACCAGTGGATGCTCATTCAAGGCAAGCTTTTCTGCTATGTATGCTCTTCGTATCAGTTCGCTGGCATGTTCCGCCGACTCTTCTTTCCAGACTTCCCATGCGATAATTTTTCTGCTAAATATATCGGAGATCATGTAGAGATAATAATGAGCGCCTTTAATAGGCCCATTCAGATAAGTGATATCCCATACATATACCTGATTTGGGGCTGTTGCTGTATGCGTCGTAATTGGTCTTGTAGTTGGAGTTTGGCTCCTCCCACGATGATGCTGTTCATTGTATTTATGTAATACACGGTAGAACGTGGATTCGGATGCTATGTAGATTCCTTCATCGGCTAAAGAAGGCACAATCTGGCTTGGTGGCATTGAGGCGTACTTTTCGCTGTGGGCTATGTTTAGAATCTGACGCTCCTCTAACTCACTCAGTTTGTTTGCAGGAACAGGCCTTTCACAAGTTGTCCTTCTATCGATATGGCTGTTTTCTGTGACTGATTGTGCCTTCCATCGTTTATAGGTCCTTTCGGATATTCCAGTTTCTCTGCAGGCAGCGGCAAGGGATGCACCGTTTTGAACGGCTTCTTCGATTAGTTCTACTGCCTGACTGCGATCAGAGGGGCTAATCATTCTTCCTCTTTTTCCGTCCCCCAGATCGCATTGATTTTTTTCTTAGTACCAGAAGAGCTGCAGTTTCTGCCAAGGCTTTCTCTTTACGCTGAAGCTCCTTTTCCAAATATTTGATTTCTTTCGATCTGGATTTAAGTTCCTTATTCAAACGGAAAGCTTCCTCTGCCATACCTCCATTTGCATTCATACAGATATCTTTCCACCCTTTAATTTCTTCAGAATAAATACCCTTTTTACGGCAATATTCTGCCAGTTCAGCTTCATTCATACTGGTGGTTTCAAGAACGCTTAGGAATTTATCTTGGCTGCTCCATCGATCTGGTTTTTGATTGTTAGCAGGTGCTGTAATTCCTGATTTCCGGGCTTGATTTCTCCAGTTACGCAAGGTCTGCTGGTTCACCTGGGTTTCTTTCGCCAGGCTCGCGATGGATTCATTATTTGGGGGAAGCATTCTGCTGATTATTTTATCTTTAAACTCTTTGCTATATGTTGCCATAAGGTTCAGTTCTCCTTTGGGTAAGATTCATATTTTAACTATAATATTTTTCTACCCCTCTGACAACTACCTTAACACATAGGGTTGATGAAGCAGAAAAAATCGATATGATTTTCAGGCAATATGAAAGGAAGCTTCTCAGCTTTCTATACAAGACTTTGGGAGATAAAAAAGCAGCCGAAGACGCTCTACAAGAGACTTTTGTTCAATTATGCAAAAATGCAGATAAAATAGGAGACCCCGACTCCGTTGCAACTAAAAATTATATATATAGAATTGCTGAAAATAAGGCCATTGACTCGTTAAGGAAAAAAAATCGAACGGAAGCTGTCACAAATCCCTATGATGAAAACGTTATTACTATGATAGGTGAATTAGAATCCAGAAGAATTACGGCATCTGCCCCATTGGGAGAATGGATCGGCGAGTGTCTACAAGAATTAAGCAGAGACGACCAAGACATTCTTGTACTCAAATACGGGCTGGAGTGGGATGACATAGGAATTGCTAAATTTTATGGAATCAGCCACGATGCCGTCAGACAACGGCTATCCCGTGCCAGACGGCGAACAGCAGCTATTATCGAGGAAAAAAGGAAGGAGGGTCTCGAAATATGAGTGAAAATAATAAAGAAAAAACCGATATGCAAGAGGCCATCGAAGCGCAAAGCGAGATTTTCTTTTCCTATGTTGGAAAGCGGCTCATGGAAAAAAGGGTAGAAGAATATGATCGCATTGCAGAAGAAAATAAAGACGTTAAGGTTCCTTCAGATGTACATGATAAACTTGAGCAGATGATCGCAGAAGAGAAAAAGAAGGCCGTCAGAGCGGTCTGGACCCGAAGGATGAAAAGAGCCGCAAAGATCTGTTCGATTGCCATACTGGTTACAATCATCACCAGTACAATTCTTATCACGAATGTTGACGCATTTCGTGAGAAGTTTCAAAACTTCCTGGTGCAAATAGGGAGGCAAGATGTAGATCTGATACCTGATTCAGGTATGCAGGAACGGCCTGCAGGAATACCTGCCGACTGGTACGGGTTCTGGTATCCGGAGTATCTGCCGGAAGGGTTTTCCTTTAATCAAGCGTTTGATATGGCTAATTTCAAAATAATCCTGTTTGAAAACGACAGCGGCGATAGCATTGAAATTTCACAATTTCCGGCAGATGGCTCCCAGATTCATCTGAATAATGAAGTGGATCAAAAAGGTGAAGTAGAAATAAGTGGACGCTATACGGGGCATTGGATAATAGAAGATGAGCAACTTACTCTGATCTGGCTGCAGCAGAACCAGATAATAGAGATAATCACAAAAGTTGAATTAAATGAAGCAGAGAAAATAGCAGAAAGCCTTGAATATTTCTATTAAAGTTAAGAATATTTCTAATGCCTGTCACAAAACAACCCCTTTAATCGTTACTATTAATGAGTAAAGGGGTTTCTTTATTTCTAACTATGTTAATAAAAAGGAGAGAAAAAATGGTTATAAGAACAGTAGTGTGGATTTTATCAGTCCTTATGTTATTTCTATCGATGGGTTTCACCTTCAGTGATACCGATAATCTTAAGGGTCCAAAGGAGAATGGAGATATTACCATACAATATCAAAGTATCTCGAAAATTGAAACCAATTTATCTTTTATTGGGGCCTATGCAACTCCACTTATCCGAGTGACCCCAATAAATTATGTGGAAGTTGATCAAGTAGTATTAGATGTAAAA
>JAAZFA010000190.1 GCA_012511995.1 Thermoproteota archaeon
CCCACTCAACGATAAATCCATGCCTTTAACCACATAAGGCAACGAAATCAGCTCTTCGCCCCGAAGCGCCATTTGCTCGATAATGGCTCCAATCGGCAAACCTTTCTTAGTTTTCAATCCAGCTTCTCGACCAAAAACATCTAGACAATTACCTAAGGCTATGTCGAGAGTTTCACCAAACACGCGATAGCGGCCTGATTCAAAGGCGGTAACTAATGTGTTGCCTCCGGAAGCATAAAGAGTCACTGGATCTTTAGCGCCTGTTTGGAGTTTGCCAATTTCTATATGTGCGACGGAATGGTTAACACCGACTAATGGAATACCCAGATACACAGCTAATGCCCTAGCGACAGTTGCACCTGTACGCAAGGATGGACCAAGACCCGGACCTTGTGAGAACGCAATGCACGTTAATTCTTTAGCTTTTATTTCCGATTTAGTAAATGCATCCTGCAAGACTAATTCAGCTACTTCTGCGTGGTGTCTTGCAGCTTCACGAGGATGGATGCCGCCCTCAGTTGGTATGTAGCTATCTGATTGATTAGCTAGAATTTCACCATTAAAGGCTGCTATGCCAACGCCAAAATCATCAGCTGTACATTCTATACCCAAACAATATTTGCCGTCTATATGTCGAAAGTCGTTGCTCATATGGTTCCTCTTGTTTTCAGGGATACATATTTTTATGTGAATCCAACGCTTATATTACTGTATTATTCGGAAGATGCTAAAATGCCAAAGCGTAACGACCTTGAACAGAAAGCACTCCACTATGTGGTAAATACCGGCTACCAAGGTGTGCTTCAATCAGATTTATGGCGGGAATTGGGCGCAAGCAGTCGAGAGGGATCCCGCGTATCAATTAAGCTTGAAGAGAAAGGGCTTATCCGCCGGGAGAAAGAACTTCAAGATGGTCGATGGACATATAGATTATACCCAAAGAGGTTACCAGCTTCGATAGAAACCATAATCGATTGCCCATGCTTACTTTGCCCTGATAATTCAAGATGTGATCCTACAACCACGATCTCACCCAAAAGTTGCCCCAGATTAACTGATTGGATACTAAATTTATCCAAAGATCCAGCTAACTCTGAAACTCAGAAAGCAGATAATGAAAGTAGTGAAGCAAACGAAGACACGTCAGAGGATGATTCCGACGCCAAAACAGTGGATACGTGAACGCAAGAACGAGTTTTACTACAAAAAAGCTAAAGCTGAAAACTATCGTAGTCGATCTACGTACAAACTAGTTCAAGTTAACAACAAATATGGCTTCATTAAACTGCGCGATGTAGTTGTTGACCTAGGTGCTGCACCCGGGGGCTGGATACAGGCAGCCCGTAAAATGACAGGTAACCATGGCTTTGTGTTGGGCATTGACTTAAAACCCATCGAACCCTTCACACAGGAATACATTCGAACCATAATCGCCGACTTAACTGAACCCGATATAGCTGAGCAAATCCTATCCTTTCTGCCACGCAGACCAGACGTCGTTCTATCTGACGCTTCCCCAAACGTTACGGGGGTATGGGAGGTAGATCATGCATGTCAAATCGACCTCGCAACCAAGGCTATGAATATAGCTAAATGTATCTTAAAACCAGGTGGAAACTTTTTTGTAAAAGTTTTTCAAGGTGACTTGTTAGATGACTTCATTCAAGACCTTAAAGTCAACTTTGAAACTGTTAAAATCGTTAAGCCTCCGGCTAGCCGTGCTAAAAGCAGTGAAGAATACCTGCTTGCTTTAAATCTCAAAAGTAATTCATAGAAATCGGAATCTAATTCTATACCTCCAAATTGACTTATTAGCAAAAGTTAAATTGACAGAAACGTTAAACTCGGTGGCAAATGGTTTTAGTGCAGACAAAATAACGTTAAAGCAACGTAAGGAAGAATAAACTATGAAGTATCCTCATTTCTGGGTGGCAGCTACGCGACACCGCAAAAGGATATACTCAACACTCTTTATTCTCATATTGGCCGTGCTAACAACTATAACTGGCACAATGTTTCCGTTGAGCGAGCAGGATGCATTAGAAGTCTACAAAAGCTTGAATCAAACTGTAGAACAAGGGCTTGAAAACGAAACTCTAATCCAGGACATCTTTGTAAATAATTTTTCTCTTGCCTTACTGATGTTTATCCCAATAGTAGGTCTATTCTTTGGTCTGTATGTTCTATTTAGCACTGGACAGGCGTTTAGGGCTATTTTTGATATTCAAATAGCAAACGGTATACAGGCTTCTGCAGTGGATATTTCAGCTGAAGTTGCCATATTATCTTTAGTTGCTGTCGGTTTAGTTTTTCTACTCGAATACGCTTCCTACGCAATTGGCATGACCGAGAGCATATGGTTAGCCCGCAGATTATGGCAAAGACGCTGGCGTGAACTGAAGTGGACTGCTCTACTAATTGGGACAGTCGCTTTGCTCCTAATAATAGGTGCTATCGTTGAAACGTATACTTTATCAATAGGCATTTAAACACCCATTTTACTACTATTCTGTAAGTTTTGGTGAAAGAATGAAGTGTTTATCATTTTGGCAAAATGTGTCTACCAAAAGAAAACGGGTCTATTCGACATTGCTAGTTCTTTTAGTTACTATCTTAGCTATGGCAATAGGAAGTTTTACACCACTGGGTCAAAGCGAAGCTCAATTTAGAAGTGACGCTTTAAACCAGACAATAAACGAAAGCATAGCAAGTAACACTTTAACTGAACGCATCTTCTTTAATAATTTCTTCATTACACTTCTAATGTTCATTCCACTTGTAGGCGCTGGGTTAGGGCTGTTCATAATTTACAACACCGGAGTCACACTTAGTGCCCTATCGACGATTCATGGATATCCTGCGTACTTAGGCATTCTTGAACTAATGGCAACCCCTGTCTTCTGGCTAGAATTCGTCGCATACTCAATTGCGATGGCAGGCAGTATCTGGTTGTTTAGGCGAATACTGCAACAACGCTTAAGTGAACTAAAATGGACCGCGCTGTCCATTGGGATTTCAGCATTGTTGCTGATAATTGGAGCGTTCGTTGAGGTTTGGTTGATAAATGCAGCCAGCCTCTAGCTCCTGCTTACTTCTAAGCTTATGTCTAGTGCTCTTATGCTATGGGTTAACTCGCCTATACTAATAATATCGACTTGAGCCGACGCATACTCGAGAATGTTTTCTGAGGTTACCCCACCACTAACTTCCAAAATCACATGGTTAAATCCTGCTTTCCGCAATTGTTCACCCGCTTCCATTGCTTCCTTAGGCGCAAAATTATCGAGCATAACTATATCAGCACCTGCTCTAGCTGCTTTGAGTGCATTTTGTATATCCGTTACTTCTATCTCAATTTTCTTAGTGAAGGAAGTATTAGTTTTTGCTTTCTTCACCGCTTCCTCAGTATCGCCAAGTATAGCTAAGTGATTGTCTTTGATTAAAACCATATCATCTAAGTGCAGTCTATGGGGGTCACCTCCTCCAATAGCGACTGCTTTTTTATCGAAATAGAGAAGCCCTGGAGCTGATTTTCGTGTAGCTGCCACTCTAGCTTTTACTTTTGCCTTCAAAAGTTGTTGTGATAACGTATGAGTTTTAGTAGCGATGCCACTCATTCTAGATAATAGGTTTAGTAATGTACGTTCCACAGAGAGGATTGTTTGAGCGTTCCCAAAGATCACCATGAGAGTCTGTTGTTTTTCAACTTTGTCGCCGTCAACTACTTTAGCTTCCACTTCAAGTCCCACTAGTTCGGCAAGTATAATTGATTCTTCTATCCCGGCGACAATACCCTCTTGTTTTGCGACAATCTCGGCTTTCACTTTTAAGTCATGTGCTATAATGGCTGATGCCGTTACGTCTCCTTCGCCCAAATCTTCCACTAAGAATTCTCTAAGGCGCTCTTCTATGATTCTTCTTGGAATAAACATACTTTTTAATTTCATCAGCTATGCTTAAAATGATTACCATTCTTTACTAAACCAAGCTAGAGTTCATATAGATTTATCCCCTCAATAGTTACTGTATGCGGTTGCTACTTAGTTGTGCTGAAATTGGTCTTGGTCACGTTTCAAGGATAATCCCATTGGGAAAAAAGTTGGAGGCGCGTGGACATGAAGTATTTTTATTTTCAGGTGGTAAAGCATACGAGTTATTAAAGAGGGAATTCAGAAGCGTTTACAGGGTTACACCGATATCTTGGTACGAAAATGCATATGGCATTCTAACTTCAGCATCTCTGCTGAATATATTTTTACCGCTTCCATTTTTCAATGTGGAGTTAAATAAGATTGAAATTAAAAATTCTAACACATACGAAACTATCCACCGCTACTATGACCTACGAGAGAACATACTCAACATAGCACCTGACATACTCATAGCAGATGGGGACATAAACGCCCTAAGGCTTGCAAGTAGATGGAAAATCCCCGCAGTCTACATTGAAAACATGATCCGCCCAAGCTATGGTTTCTCATCATTCCTTAGCCCCGGCGAGCGATTTTTAGAGCGCTATTACAGAGCTTGCAAAAAAATCATTATTCCCGATAACCCAATGCCTTATACCGTATCAGAATACAGCATTGGCGACATAGCACACTTAGGAATAGCAGAACGAACTGAATATGTAGGAAGCTTCGTGGATACTAAACCTGAAACTGGCACACAGGACCATATTTTTGCACCCATTAGTGGCCCAATCGGCACCCGTGGTCGAATGCTCAAAACACTACTGCCCGTACTAGAGACAGTCAAGAGTAAATGTATAATCAGTTTGGGCACACCGGGCAAGAAAACATCAGCTAAAATCGGCAACTATGAACTACATACTTGGCTCTCTGAAGACGAACGCAGGAAAGCCATGCGTAATGCTAAGTATGTCATTTTTAGTGGTGGCCATGCGACTTGCTTTGAGACTATCAAGTATAGCAAACCCAGCATTTGCATTCCGACCCAGCCCGAACAGTTAGGTAACGCTGCCAAGTTAGAAAAAATGAACTGTAGTATCATGGTTAAGAACAAGAATCAACTTAAGCAAGCTATAGCTACCATGGACGCTAGATTAGATGCTTATACTCAAAACGTTAAAACCTTAAGTGCATTTTCTGGACGGTTTAAAGGTTTAGATCGTGCAATCAAAATTATTGAAGATTTAAACTGCTGAACGCTTGATTTTCAAGCGATTAACAATTCCAACAGGTGTTTCTTCTTCGAAGATAATCGCCTTGAATTTAAAAATTTTCGTATCTTTGACAAGCCAACTATCGGGAGGTAACCCTGCTTTCATGCAGCATTGACAGACGAATTCTTCTTCAGTCCAACCCCACTCTACAGATACTTGAGGTAATAGCAAGCCTTTATGATAACCACGTTCGATGATTAGACCATCTTCGCCTACTTTGATTTTATTAATGTATTCTTTTGGATTATCTGTAACAATACGTTCAGGCGGAGTTAATACGCTGACTTCAAAAATTACTTGACCTAACTCCGTTTCTGTCATAGCTTCAAAACGCGGGTCTTGTGTGGAAGCATTTATGGCTGAGTCAATTACAGCTTCTACAAGGGGGTCAGTGGGATACGGGTAACCAATGCACCCACGTAATTCCTTGTTTGTACCCCGTAAAGTGTTTATAGTTACAAATACGCCGCACTTTTGAAAAAGTTTCTGAGGGGTTTCTTTGGGTGGTTTGAGAATTTTACCGGTTCCTAAGTAGGTTTTAACAGTATTGCGTGATAGTTTAACTAGAAATTCGCCTTCTTCTTGACTAAGCTCAAACGCCATAACATATTTGCTCCTGTATACGGATTAGCCGCTGGAATGCATACTTGTTTGAAAAATATTGAAAAGCGTAGATTTAGAATTTTGTTGATTCTTCAGTTACGCCATCCTTAGTGATGATGACATAGTCTAAGCCATCACCGCTCATAGCATCTCGGTTTATGGCTGCTTTGACTGCACGCGTTGCGAGTTCTTTTGCATCCCCTAGAGACATATTCTCTTTGAAACCTTCTTCAATAACACCAATAGCTGTTTCTGTACCAGAACCGACTGCTGCATATTTGTCTGGAATTAACGAGCCTAAAACGTCCAAGACATAGATCGACGCACCTTCTTCATCTACGCCACCAACGATGGTTTGGGTGATGAGTGGGGCATACCG
>JAAZFA010000191.1 GCA_012511995.1 Thermoproteota archaeon
GTTTACTGCTCTGTTACAAGCTATGATGTTGTTGTCAGCGCTGTCCAACCTAAACGTTTGATAAGTGGTTATTTTGTTTTCTTTGAGAGTGTTTTTTGACGCGTTATCCATTAGTATTCCAGTGCCGAATTGTTTGATGACTAGGTTTCTTATTGTGATGCCTGTTCGGTTTGATATATCGACTCCTGAGTGAAACTGGATATCGTTCCCAACGATTGAGTATCCTGAGCCGTCAAGAATAATGTCATCGTGCTCGATTTTTACAGTAGTGTTGGTTAAATCACCTGTTAAAGTGTAAAGGTTATTCTCTATTGTTATGGGTGCAGTGGAAGGCTCGAGGTTACCGCCTGCTTGTATGTAAACAGAGTTTATGGGCGGTATTGCCGGAAAAAAGTTGCTTGAAACGAAGTTTATCGACTGAACTGTAGATAGCAGTAACATAATTGCCATTAGTGCTAACATTGTTTTCTTCACCGGCTCTTATCCCCATAACGTTTCTTGAAGTAAACCAGCAACTCCAAGCCAATAACAACTACAATCATAGAAGTAAGGATTATTGTTGCTGGAAAAATTTCTGATCTATTAGCAGGTGTAATACTTGAAAAAGCGTCCGATATGGATACGCTGTATATGTCAAACGGAGCCATAAGAGGATAATTGTCTTTTCGATCCGAGTCAATCAAGTACGGTGTGTCACCTATCCCGTTGCTATCGCTGTCAGTGCCAACATAATCGCTCCAATAATTACCTTCTCTACCATCGTCAAAAACTCCGGTCAGATTAAATGGCTCACTCCAGAGTCCGGGTATGTACGTCTGGCTTGTGCGTGTGCTAACCTGCTGTACGCTGCCGATAAAATTGTTGTGATGAAGCGTACAATTGGTCGGAGAGCCTTTCAAGTACCCGACTTCGGCACCGCAAGTATTATTCACCAAATCATTCCCAAAGAAAGTGTTATTATTTCCACCCCACGCCACGAAACCATAGACGTTATGGATTATCGAGTTTGAATAAACGAGGTTGTTTGAGCCTTCACCGTAAATGTTGATGCCACAATAGTTACGCTTCACGGTATTGTTGAAAATTATCGTGTTGCTGGCTTCCAGATTGATGCCAGTAGCTCTGTTGCCAGCGTTTGTTACAAAATTACCTTGAACTAGATTGTGGAAACCACCAACATCTATGCCGCCTGCCTCAAAATTGTTGGTACGGATGAGGCAGTGAGAGCCCTTGCAACTGACACCCGATAGGGTATTCCCGGTGATTTCGTTATTGAATCCTGAGTCAACCCTCAGACCAGTTTTTATTATGCACTCTGTTATTTGGGTTCTGTTTCCGGTTATGGAGATGGAGCTGCCATCGCTCATGATAGTTAACCCTGAGATAATTATATCGTTGGCTATAATCTGCATTGGGGTCTCATAGTAAGAGGGAAGGGTGAAAAACCATGCTTCGACCCAAAGTGGATGTAAGTTGATTTTTGTATCTTCTGCTTCTTCTCCAATGAGCGAGATTGTCTTGTCTATGACTATGGTCTGACTGATGGGTCCATCATAGTTTCCTTTTTTGACAAATACTGTGTCCCCTTCATTAGCAGCGCTGATGGCTTCTTGGATTGTGGGATAATCGTCTGGAACAGTGATTGTACTTGACGAAGCATTAACCGGTATGGGAATGAGCAGGAAGTAAACCGTTAAGAACACGAGAACAAGCAGTAACGCAAATATTTTCCTCATGTCTGAGCCCCTGCTACTAGCAATAATAACGAGGTTAAGATTGCTAGCGTCAACACCGTTTCCTTCATGGTTTGCCTCGCCTATAACGTTTTTTTAAGTAGACAAGCAAACCCGCAATTATCAAAGCAACCGTGATGAGGATTGTAATCAAAATCGTCGTTATTGGGAAAGAACCAGTTGGTTTGGAGCTATTTTCAACAGATGATTTTGGCAGAGATAGGTTAATGCTAACCGGTTTTGTGAGCGGATAGCGGTCTGTGTTGTTTTGACCTATGAAGTGTGGTGTGTCACCTACTCCATCACCGTTTTGGTCTGTGCCATTGTAGTCGCTCCAGTAGTTTCCTTCACAGCCATCATCCCATACGTTGACTGAAATGGGTTTAAAGGTAAAGGGGGAAAGAGCAGTGTCATTCCAGCCTTCAGTATTATTAATGAAGTTGTTATGGTGGATAACGTTCGAGTTTGCTGTTTGTGTAAAAACGCTTCTCTGGCAGTTGATTATGCTGTTTCTTGTTATGCTATTCTCCGCAGAGTTGTCAGCGAAGATGCCCCATTTGTTTCCATGAATCATGTTCTCATTAACGCTATTGTTTGAGGATTGCACCTGTAAACTAACACCGTTTTCATTGTTGATTAAGGCATTTTTTGTTATTATGTTGTTGTGAGCCTCGTATAGGTTGACACCGACCAAGTTGTTTGAAAATGTATTGCTGGTGATTGTTGAGTTTGTGGTCGATAATAAAAAGACGCCATCATAGTTGCTGGAAAGATTGAGATTTTTGACTGTTATGTTGGAGCAGTCGATGAGTGCAACGTACCCTGCATCAATGGGCACTGTTAGGTCATGCTGGTTAACCCAGTATATTATGGGTTTATTGTTGATGGTATTTGAGGTATCGATGTCTACGGTTCGAGCGTTATGAATTCCAAAGTTGTAAATGTTACCGTTTAGAATGTTGTTCCGTAATTTGCTGCCCGGTGCCTCCCCTACCGAGAAGCTGTATTTGTTTTTTTCAAACAGGTTATTTAGGACGTGGGTGTTGCGGAAATCTTTAAGCCTTAATCCAGCGGTGTTGTTGACAAATTTGTTGTCTGAAATAAGGTTGTCTATGGCAGGCTTTACGCTGTAGAGTTCTAGTCCTTCGCCGTTATTCTCGAAGCGGTTGTTCCTAATCTTGCAATTGGAGGAAAGGGTCATTTCTATGCCGATGTTGTTGTTTTGAAATGTGTTATCTTGGATGTTGCAGTTGTTAGCGTTGGTAACTAGAATTGCGCATCTACCCAAGAACCCTTCGACTATGAGGTTTTTTATTGTAATACCCTTTCGTCCGCTAATGTCTAAGCCTACCAACTTATCGGTTCCAGGTTGAAGAACATAACCAGCACCATCGATAACTGTATTGTTCCTTTGCACGAGGATTGTGCCACTAATGCTGTCGGTGAAGGAGTAAACATGTCCATCACGTTGGATGTTGCTGGTTCCAGTAACTGATCCGTCGGCGTTAATTATTATGCTAAAAGATTGAGCTTTTGTGGGCTCAGGTTTTATTGTGCATAGTGAGAGCATGATTAACCCGAAGAGGCAAGCCGTTAAGACTGCTTTTTTACCCATGGCTCATCCAACATGTTCAAAGGTTAAGGCTGGTTATAATGTGTTTTCGTCAAGAAACCTTGACTAAGCACTCAATGGGAAACAAGCATTTCTATTCAAAATTTAAAAGATGACAAGGGTCATCACCTGTTTTAATGATTAGCGACGTCTTTTGAAGTAAACAATCAAGCCTAAGCTAAAAACAGCAGCTAACACTATTGAAGCTATAACCAATGTTATTGACAGGGGTTCTGCGGTGATCACTCCGGGGGAGGGCGAAGTTGGTAACTCCGGGATGTTTAGGTCTATTGGGTGTGGTTCTTTGAGTGGATAGTTGTCTTTGTTTAATTCATCTATCGCATATGGAGTGTTCCATATGCCTGA
>JAAZFA010000192.1 GCA_012511995.1 Thermoproteota archaeon
GTTGAATTAGCAACCCTTGAATGGGTCGATTGGTTTAACAAAACTCGCATTCATAGTACGATTGGTTATGTGTCGCCTTTTGAGTTTGAGAGACGATACTATGATAGTCTTACTGAGTCAGACAAATTTGCCTGACTCAAGCAATCCACTCTCCGATATACTCGGGGCGGTTCATATCGTTTAAAACGCCTTACAGTTCTAAGCATTACAAAACCTTAAGAGCTAACTCACGTGTCATTAAGACTCATATCGTCTCAGGGGTTAACAATGGAACCACTGCTGTTAACAGCATGGTAATCTTATCTTGTTAGGTGTCTTTAGCCGGCTACCGGAGTAGGTCTTCTATGGCTGTTGCCAGAACCATTAATATGGCTTCTTATATTGGCACTCACTGTTTTATTGTTAGCTATTTTTCTAAAATATGAATCTGTCAAAGCAGGTAGATTTGAAAATACAACTACTTTAATACAAGGAGGTATAGTTATGTTCAATTTTACAATTGACTTTTTTAAAGCCTTAATTGAAAAAACACTTGAATTACTTATAAACAGCTGGCCTGCTAAAGACACTTAACACAACAATATCGACTATGTACTCAGAAGTTCTTTTCCATTTTAATGGATTAGAGCATGGCTACCAACGTTCATTATTTGGCTTTAATCGTACCATCCGATTTATACTCATATTCTGCTGGAGATGCTTTAATATATAACTTAATACCAATTTTTGCCATTTTCATCATTGCCTGCTGCCTTTTTGTTGACGCGGCAGGAGGAACTCTACTTGAGACTAAACAAGCATATCCATTAGGAAATCGTTGCCGATAGCGTGCAACACTACTTAAAAGCTGTTCTAAACCATCCTCAACTTGCCTTCCTTTTAATTCGACAAATATTTCGGTTTGCCCTTGAAGGAATAAATAATAATCACAACACTTGGGTCCCTGACCAGCAGGAATAACATCCCCATCAAGTTTTACTTGAGTAAAACCCTTCGAGTTATGTAACTTAAAAAGTTTACCCTGCTCTTTAAAACTAACAATACGTTCGCAAGGGTACTTATGACGAGCTAAAATATCAGTCAATCTTCCGCCCCCAACTCTGTCCTATCGAAATACCCTAAATCAATCAAACTGGAAAACTCATCATTAATGCTCTCTGATACAGAATCTAGGTAGTCTGCGTTAATTAACTGAGTCTCTTGGTCCATAACTGAATGGGCTACACCATCATCAATGCTGTAGACTCCCACCATTTCGGAACGCAACCAATACGCCTCAGGGATAATCTGCTTAATATACTCACTTTTAAGCGGTTGCTCTTTAGACAAGTCAGCGGCCATCATTAAATTATTAATAACTGACAAAATATATGGACTATGAGTAGCAAAAGCTAGCTTTGTATTTTTGCCTGACGTGGCATTAGTATTAAAACAACTTTTAACTAACCTTTGAATAAGTCGCTTCTGAGCCGCGGGAAATAAAGATAACTCAGGTTCCTCAATAAAAATAGATAAATGTTTTTTATTAAATTTAACTTTAGGCATGCTCTCAGTATCATGGAAATCCTTTGCTTCTTGAGCAATTAACCTACCCATAAAGAACTCTCTGAAAGCTCCATTGAAGACCGAGTTAAAATCAAATCGCTGAGTCAAATAATCAACAATAATCTCTGAAAACATCGCTGTTTTGGTTCCACTGGATGCATTTTCTAATTTCAACTCAAAACGATCATCAGTTTTTTTATCACTATTGTCTTTTATAAAAAACTGTGCCGCCATACCCGCTTTTCTAAATAAATTCAAATTAGTGCTTTCGATTAAAAACTCTTTAGAGTCTAGTCCCTCAAAAGCCTCTAAAAAATTCTCATAAGTATCGCCTAAATAGTAAGGTAACTTAAAGCCACGAGGAATTTTATTCGAATAAATATCGGGTAAAACGCCACGATTTTCACTGATGAATGCGATTTTTTCTACACACAAACCATCTTTAGCAGACAGCTTCGCATCAGTAGGTATTTTTGCTTTACTTTTATAGTTTGTATAGCCAACACTAAATTCGATTTCTGTCTTTGATGAAACGAACTCCTCAAGACCGGACATTTTTAATAATGAAGATGAATTTAAACGGCTATATTCACTTTTGGTGGCCAAGCCAGACTTAACAAAATAACTTCTCAAATTATTCTGTTTATGCACCCACCTAAGTAATGACATTAATTTCAAAATCGCACTTTTGCCGGAGCCTGACTCTCCAATAAGAATCGTCAAAGGCTTTATTTCAATATCTAAGTGTTTGATTGGACCAAAATTCTTTACTACTAAACGGTCAGGCAATAACTTTTGCTGGTTAGAATTCATCTTCATGTATTTGTTAAATTTAATTTCATCGAAACACACAAACTATGACTTAGCAAGTCTGTGAATTTAGTTCATTTCAAAACATAATAGCACCTAATAGCATCATTTTTTAACGATAAGGAGACAAAAACAACCACCCTTTATTTGTTGCTTTGAA
>JAAZFA010000193.1 GCA_012511995.1 Thermoproteota archaeon
CTTATGACTCCTTACGATGTTGAACACAGAGTCGTTGTATTACCTCAGAATGAGGCTTTTCTATTTATGTTAGTCATAGCTGTTTCTGCTATAAGCGCTGTGGGCACTGGCTTGCTTATTTATCATAAAAAATATCTAAGGAGAGTAAGACAAGCGTGAGTAGAGTCTTATCGCTGCTCCTTGTGCTCGTCTTAGTTACATCAAGCATAGCTGTGGTTTTGCCTGTTAAAGCTGAGTCTAGAACGATTGTTGTCCCAGACGATTATCCGACTATATCCTCGGCTATGGAGAATGCTTTGGCTGGAGACACTGTTCTTGTGAAGAAAGGAACCTACCAAGAACAAAGCTTGGAAATCAACAAATCAATATCACTAATCGCCGCAGACTCGTACCAAACAACCATAAATCTTAACCCTCCACTGGTCAAAACAGGGTACTTAAGAAACTGGATTTGGATTCCCGCTTCAGCCATAACAATTAATGCAAACGACGTTAAACTGCAAGGCTTCGCCATAAACCTGCCAGACGATGACTATGGCGTCGGCAGCGGAATATATGCTAAAGGCGAT
This sequence comes from Thermoproteota archaeon, assembly GCA_012511995.1. Taxonomy (GTDB): domain Archaea; phylum Thermoproteota; class Bathyarchaeia; order Bathyarchaeales; family Bathycorpusculaceae; genus Bathycorpusculum. The sequence goes on from JAAZFA010000193.1 coordinate 570, forward strand.
AGGTTAACCTTTGTCAATAATGAAATAGCAAACCGTAGCGTCTATCTGCAGGGTTCTATGTTAAACATAACGGGGAATGCATTACCTGCCGCTCTTGAGGTCGTCGGTTCTAACCAAGTTGTCGCTGAGAATTTGATTAGAGATAACTTGAAAATTCAGGGGTCTTCTAATCTAATCTATGGCAATAAGATAACTAGCGATTACCCTTTTAGCGGTATTCGCCTTAATGGTTCTTTCAACTACATAGTCGGCAACTCTTTTCCCTCAATGGAAATCGACGATTCCAAATCCAATTTTATCGTCGATAACTCCTTTGGTCGTTTGGCTCTATGGGAATTTGGGCATGGAGGTTGCTCAGACAGCGTAATTTCAAAGAACCGTGTTACTGGCAATGGCGGAGTCAATGACGGCATACATCTTTGGCTGGGTTCAAACAACACCTTTAGCGCTAACATAATCCGCAACTGTCAATACGGCTTGAGTATAGGTAGCAAGGCGACGCAAAATTCTGTGAACCTTAACAATTTCTACAATAATACTGAGCAACATGTCACTTGTTCTAACTTGACTGAAAACCGATTCGATAACGGGGTTAAAGGTAACTACTACGATGATTACAAGGGAACGGACGGAAATGGCGATGGAGTTGGCGATTCCCCCTATGCAATCCAAGAAATCCATTGGGACGAGGAACTGCAAAGAGAAGTGACTGTGGTTTATTTCCAAGGCAATTATCCACTTATGAACCCATTTGATATTGGTAGCGTAAGCATTCAACTGCCAGATTGGACTTCTGCAACATTAGATTCTTTATCTGAGCCTCAAACATCAGAACCTTTCCCAATAACATTAATCCTGCTTTCTACGATTACAGCAGCTTTAGTGGGGCTGGGTTTGTTTGTTTTCTTAAGGAAATTTCAGAGGGATAAGAAGCCATGAAGAAGAATGCGTTAGCACTAACTCTCATATTATGTCTTCTATGCTTATTCGCAATCTTTGTCAACACTGCCATGGCTAACCCCGCACCACTATTTACTTTCCCCACTGAACCCATCACGACTCAGCCCACAATAATTGTGACTTCTCCAGTTCTAAATCAAACCTATGCTTCAACCGAAATGCTATTAGCCCTTACCGTAATCAAGCCAGACACATGGTTTGCTTTCGATGCATTCAGCCATGAAGACCATTCGCCGGGAACTCAAACCTTTGTCAACATAACCTCTGTTTATTATGTGATAGATGATTGTGAACGCCAAACTATTCCAGTGCATGACATAACTTCTCTTTTTGATACCGCTCCAACGTTAACTTTAAACCTATCAACTGTACTTCCGCTGGCAACAGGCACCCACAACATTAAGGTAGGTCTTGAAGCGGATAGCTACTATGTTGTCAAGTATACCTATAACTTGTCTGATGCCCTTTCAAGCATTAAACTATCTGCAGAATCAACCCCAGTCAATTTCAAAATAGCTGCCCGAAATGAACCCCGATTTGACTCCAATTCAACCGTAATAATAGCACCTGAGAACCAACCAGCAGAGCCATTTCCAACAACATGGTTGATGTTAACCGTAGGAGTGGCTGCGGTAGCTTGCATAGGCGTTGTTGTTTATTTAAAGAAGCGTAATCATGCTGCAAAGGTGACTGTTTAATGAGAAAAGGCGTTGTTCTTCTTGCTGTTATTGGCTTAGTAGTTGCTTGTATTGTCATGGTTCAGCCTGTGAGTGCTTTGGAGAATTCTTGGTTGCCAAGACCGCCGATGCTTGAATCTGCAAGTAAGGCTGTTGCTGTTGATGGGAAGATTTACGCTGTAGGCTCAATACCTCAAGAGTACGACCCCATAGCGTTAACATGGACAAAGAAAGCCTCGATACCAAATTTACCAAATTCTGTGAGCGGAGGCATAGCTGCCTACCAAAACAAAATCTACCTTATAGGCGACACCTACAACGAGATGTACGACATAGCGACAAATACTTGGGCAAGCAAAACAGCAATGCCTACAGCGAGAATAGGCATGCAAGCAAACGTTGTAGGTGACAAAATCTACCTGATAGGCGGAATATCAGACGCTGAAACAGGAACAATTTTAGATGTCAATGAAGCTTATGACCCAGCCACTGATACCTGGACTACAAAAGAGCCCCTCCCAACTCCCGTTTACCTCTACGCCTCAGCGGTAGTAGACAATAAAATATACATAATTGGCGGCAGCGCCGAGCCTCCGAACGTTGTTTTGGATTTAGTCCAAATATATGATACTGAAAACGATAGCTGGACCACTGGAACATCCATACCGACATCGATAAGATATGCCTCAGCCGCTGCAACCACCGGACTATTTGCGCCACAACGAATCTACGTTATCGGCGGACTTCAAAACAGCTATGGCTTGAACATAACTCAAGTTTATAACCCGCAAACTGATAGTTGGACAGCTGGCGCTTCGATGCCTACAGCTCGTTATAACTTAGGCTTGGCAGTGGTAAATGATACCATTTACGCCATGGGCGGCGTACTGTTGCCTCCGTATGCTTTTCCAAAAGAGCCACTAACTACAAACGAGGTATACCTGCCTTTAGGCTATGAAGGTCCAACTCTGCCTTACTGGCAGCCTCCAGCCTCACCATCGCCTTCACCGACAGCCGCTCCAACACTAGCTCCGACAAACACAGCGATACTAAATCCATCACCCTCAACCTCAGAAGAGCCAACCGAAACAACGTTGCCACCGCAAGAACCTTTCCAAGCTACCATAATAGCTGTTTTAGTGGCTGCACTAATTATCGGTGGTTTAGGTCTCTTTATCTACTTTAGAAAACGCAGGTCATCAAGATAAGAGCCTGCAAGAATAGGTTTAGCAATAGCGCTAATCCGTCCACTAACTTTTTTAAGTGCCTGTTTTACCAGAGTATTTGACAGGTCCAGCTTCGTCTACTTTATCCTGCAGGTTCTCAGCCTCTTTTTGAGCGGTGTCTTTTGACTTCATCACGTTTATTGTCTGTTTTACTTTCGCTTTGTCCTCTGTCAAGGGCAAGGTGGGTTTGCGAGAGAATACTGTGTAGTGGAAGGCTGTGTAGGAGATGGCTGTTTTTATCCAGAACATCACTACTCCACCCAACAGCGCCACAGAAGCACCTATAGCAAAGGACACACCAAGCGACCGATAAAGCTCACTTGTGATGATTTGACCATATCCAAGGAATGCGAATCCTTGCGCTTCAACGTTACCTGAAATGGAGCGGACGATTACAACTTTGTCAAGCGGAATAAGCTGCCCCAAAGATCCAAACACAAACAGCAAAGCTATAACCTCAAAACCCCATGCCAAAAACGAAAGCAACATAGGCTTAAAGAGCACACGCGGATTCTTCAGCAGTATCGCCATCCCATCATGGTAATCTCCTAAGGCATTATCCACTTTCGCCTCAAGCGCACCGAGGTGCCATCGCTTTTTGCCTATGCGGGAGAGAAATCGGAATAGGGCGGCAACAATTTTCTTTGCACTTTCTGGCTTAAAACTTGCCGTAAGCAGTATAACCAAGGGCAAGGTTAAGAGTAGCATTATACCTCCCAGCGTTATTAGCAGGGTGCCCTCGAAAGTGTAGTTTAGCAATAACAGGATTATGCCTAAAACCATGTTGCCGAGGTTGAATATGGCTTCATACATGTGGCTTGATCAGAGAAAAGTTGATTTGTTTTCGGAGATACTATAACCTTGACTTGTTGATAGTCGATTTTTTAGTCTTAACCAAATAAACAAATGCCCCCGCAACGGCGACACTAACCGATGCAGCAATAATTATTATCCATACCGTTGAGAATGGGGCCGGAGGTTGTGGTAAATTAAAAACAGGTAACTCATCCAAAATAGAGCTATCAGTTATCCACTCAGGTAAATCTACCTTAACGCTATTAATATCGAACGGCGTAATGAGTGGATAATGATCGATCAGAGTTACATTGGCAATATCAAAGCTTGCGATATTTTCGTAATTGAGGGGGTCTGTAGAGTCTATAACATAAGGTGTGTCACCTATGCCGTCAAAGGTATAATCGTCTCCTTTGTAGTCACTCCAGTAGTTTCCTTCTTTACCGTTGTCTAAATAGTTGGGTCCTTTCACGCCTGCCCAGACCGTGAATGTTTTTTCACTTAAGGGTAATGCATCATTTGGTACAAAGTCGAAATAATTGTGATAAAAAGTATTGGTAGCTGCATCGTTGACACGGTTGCCTAAAACAAGCCCCTGTAAATAATTTGCATCAAAAATATTATAATTGCCCACGACTGCAAGATTGCCGTTTACTTGATTGCCAAAGAACAAATTTGATGAACCATTAATACTTATGCTACCGTTAACGACACTGTTTTTTGCAATTATGTTTTTATCGCCAGCCATTAAGATACCTTTACTGCTCATGTTAGTTATGGAATTTGCAATGATATAATTATTGGACCCCTCTATGGAGCATCCGCCATTTTCTCCAGACAGTTCGTTAGCTATAATAGTGTTGTTTGTTCCTATGCAAGAAAGAATAAACTCGCCTTCACTGATTCCGCCATTTAAGGTGTTTTGCAGAATAACCTGATTCAGACCTCTAAGACTGATTGATTTAACCATGTTCTTTACAATTTGCGCTTCGTTTCCATTTCCTACTATACTTGTACTGACTATGTTATCGGTAATTCGGGTATTATCTCCCGATACTGAAATAGCGCCGCCATTTCCAAGTAAAGTACTGGCGCGATCACTTCTAATCGTTAGGCAACTAAGATTAACATTATTGGCTCTGATATTTAGAGCATCTAAATAACCCATGAACGAATAAGTAAAGACACTCATAGGAACTAACGGAGGGTGTAGGTTTATTATCGTTTTTTCGGGGTCTTCACCTATTAGTGAGATAGCTTTGTTGATTACTAACGTCTGATTTAGGGGTGCTTCGTATATACCTATCTTGAAAAATATTGTATCTCCATCATCGGCTGAGTTTATTGCATCTTGGATTGAGGCGTATTGATCAGGAACAACAAGTGTTCTGTTTTCAGCATTAACAGGTACAAAAAAAGCCATACTTGCCATTAATAGAAATGGAACAAGCACTAAAGGGATATGTTTACTCATGCTCAGCCCAATGTTTATCTCTAGCAACCCTTTGTAATTTAAGGGTTCTTGAAAATTCTCGTTAACAAAATCTCAAACTAACTGTCCTAATTTATGTACAAATTATCCTCTCCTAAATACTTGGCTGTTTTTTTACTAAGAAAAATGGACAAAATTTGCAAACTATGCTTCACAAATAGTCTTAAAAAATATCGATATAATAAGTTATCACTTGAAGGGCAGACAATAGCTCTTCAAATTAAAATTTGGAGGTTAAGAAAATGTCTAAAAAACTTTTCACAACTATTTTCTTTTCGGTACTACTGCTTTCAAGCGTTTGTATATCGCTCATACCAAGCACTCATGCGGAAGTGGTAACCCCTCAGAACCATGAAATCTCAAGGTTAAACACTATAGTCGGTCTTGATACAACCAAGTATACAACTACAGTGCAGAACTATCCTCAGGATTTCTATTTGGATGTTATTCCCCAAGATAACATACATTGTTACGCTGAGTCTGATAATAGTGAAGTAGAAATGCTCTATACTTTTGCAAACGGAAATCTGCGAATGATTCATGTCCTTGAAAATAAAGGAACGCAACATATGACTGACTCAGTTGCTAATGACTTTGAAAGTGCCAAGACATTCATTAGTAACTATCAAAGCTACACAGGAAACTCATTTTATGGCGAAATAAAATCAATGCTTAACAATTTGACTATTGGGAAGAACTCTACAATAATATCAGAAAACGTAAAACTTGAAGTAACCACCTCTAACGAAGACACAACATTTCAGTGGACATATACATTTAACGGTATTGAGGCACCGACAAAATGTATAGCCTTACGGTATACCGATGGCTTCTTAAAATACTTCATTGACAATTGGAGCCTCTATAAAATTGGTAGTACAACCATCAATCTCAGAAAAAGAAGCCATAAACATAGCACAAGAACGCTCAAAGAATTTCTCATGGACAGTAGGATCCGATAGCGACGCCTATGAAGTAGAGAACTTTAACGTCACACAAGCGATGATTTGGGAAACTATTTTCTGTAGCGATCTATATACTGATGAACCACGAAGCCAAGACCCTTTAACACTATATCCTATGAGACAGGTATGGGTTAGTCTAGACAAATTCTATCCAGGTAATGTTTATGGAATAGAAGTCTATATCTGGGCTGACACGGGAAAAATCGGTCATATCCAAGAACGATTCTCCACAATGCTCCCAGAAGACGCCCAAATTGCGAGCCTAAATGAAAGTGCAGTTCCATTGAGTTCTCAAACATCAAAAGAACAACTTAACTCTCTATCGACCTCACAAATTGCGCTCCCAACAACTTTTGCTATAATAATGCTTGGAATAGTGATACTGTTCAAGAAAAAGAATGTACCAAGACAACGTTCACTCAAAATCGGCGGATTGATACTTTGCCTTCTAATGACATCAACAATGTTTGTTTCTCTCGCAACTGTCAGTGCCGATCCAAGAAGACGTGCCACAGTCTGGGGTTCTGAAAGCACAGGAATGTCTGGACGCAAAACAACAGGCGAAATAGCACAACAACAGGCTACGTCACAACACATAAGCGACTACTTCAAAAATGACGCCTTTCTATCCAGCAATTATCAAGGATCTAGCTCAATCAAATCAGACATACTATACAACATTTGGTACAATGAGAGAAACTATGACCGCGTAGCAGTCCTTGATTTCGATCATGGCGTAGGAAGATGGGACTATCCAGAAGACAACGGAAACTTCCACTACATGTTTGAAGATAATGTAGGCAAAACTGGCGAACCACCAAACTATGACCACTTGGTTTTTGACATGGATGTTGCTGATCAGACAATCGGAAAATCCTTCTTAGTTTTCATAAATACCTGCATGTCCGCTAATTTGACCTATCAAAGCTATAACAATGGTAACATCCAAGGAATGCCATACGCATGGACAGAACGTACGGTACACAATAGAGATACTTACCAAGGCTTTACAACGACATACCACATTAGCGATGATGCCTACAATAGACCAGATACTGGCGCATTCTGTTACCTAGGCTTTTCATGGGGCTCAGCTGCTCTAGATCAAACAATAATCCGCTGGCTATCCAAAGTATTACACGTGGATTGAAGACTTCTTCTACTATGCCTTGTCATTTGAGATGACAGTTAATCAGGCTTTAGATCACGCTTCAAACAATCGTTTCGGCGAAGACTTTGATGAATGCGATCTCTATGACGTAGACGGTTTTACTGCAATATGGCCTATGGATACAGACGGAAATGGAATTTGGGAGGACACATACGGTTATAACAGCCACTTAGCGGTCTATGGAAATGGAAACATACGCCTGTACGAATACTTCGTACATTATCCCTATGTTAGCTACAGTACATACGGTTCGGGGCTAGTCAGTAATCCTAATGGCTTCACAGGTGCCCAACCAGACGCTAGCTATACACGCTTACGTGCAGTCAATGTCAATGATCAAGCAACGGTCATGGGCAGTATGGGCTACAGCGGAGCTAATCTTGCAAACGGTCACATATGGGTCTATGGCTACTCATCTAGCTATACTAGTCGTCTTCGAGTGTACGCTTCCTACTACAGTGATTCTGGCTGGCAATGGGTCGGTGACATCTATGTCAGTCCTGGTGGAGCACGCTGGATTGACTGCGGAAACTATGCGAACAACTTCCGGTACATCTCCTTTGCAGTCTACCGCCAAAGCGCAGGCGACTACAGCAATGACGTATACTTAGATAATATTCTAGTGCTTCCTCCACTGCCCAACCCATAACAAGTAAAGCAAACAACTAAGAATATTATCTCCCCTTTTTTATCGATTTTTAATATTCTCAACTCGTTTCCCCGAATTTCCATGATAAAGCTAGTTAATGCCCAAGGCCAACCTCGCTTCTCAGCAAGTTGTTCACCGACCTCTTTTTCCAAGCGCTTATTCATACGCAGAATCCTTCGACTTACTGATAGCGGCTAACTTTAAACCGCTCAAGCCTAGCCTGCATAGCCTTGGGCAACAAACCTGCGCTACCAGCCTTATAGAGTAGTTGCAAAATTTCCCGCTCGATTAATGGTTTCTCAGAATTGAAAGAACTCTTCAACCCAGCAAATATGGTGCTTAGCATAGCTTGATTTCTTGAGTTTCAGCTAGGGTCTGTTTGAGGAGTTGCTGATTATACTTTAGACGCCCTATTTTGTCGCTTTGGGCGCGCTTCTTTTTGGGGTTCTGAACAGGTTTTTCGGCGCTCTCCATATCAAAGTGCGCAGTCCATGTTTTCTGCTCCATCAAGGCATGGCAAAACTGACAGCGAGTAATCAGGACCAATCACTTGTAAAACTTCGACTTCTGAAAAGCATGGACTTTTCCCATGCCCTCGCC
>JAAZFA010000194.1 GCA_012511995.1 Thermoproteota archaeon
ACTGTGATGCTTATGGCAGTTAACGGAAAAGCCGCCCCGGTGTAATTGCTGTTGCTGATACCCTAAAAGAGTGGTCGCTTGAAACGGTAGCATCATTGAAGAAGAGGAGACTTGAAGCCATTATGCTAACAGGCGTCAATCAACGTTCGACCAATGCCATCGCTGCCCAAGCCGGTGTTGGTCGCGTTTTGGCAGAGGGTCTACCAAATCAGAAAGCTAGTGAGATTAGGCTGTGGCAGGGTATAGGTAAAGTTGTTGCAATGGTGGGTATGGTATCAACGATGCTCCAGCGTTAGCGCAGGCAAACATTTGAATAGCGGTCGGTATGGGGACAGCCGTTGCTGTAGAAACTGGTGACATTGTTCTGATCAATAATGGCTTGCGGGATGGTGGTAATTGCTATTCAACTTAGTCAAGCTACTATGCGAAAGATTCGACAAAATCTATTTTGGGCATTTTTCTACAATGTTGTATTGATTCCTTTGGCAGCAGGCATACTCTATCCAGTTCCACATGTGATCTTTGACATAGGTTACGCAGCGATAGCAATGGCAAGCAGTTCCGTGACTGCGATGGCAAACGCGTCGCTTCTAAGGCGCTTTAAACCAAAACTCTAAGTAATCTAACAGGAGAGGTTTTGGAGGTGAAACAAGTATGGCGAAAGATCTAGTCTGCGATATGGATGTTGATGAAAAAACCGCAAAGTGGAAAACAAACTACAAAGGCAATACATACTATTTCTGTGCACCAGGTTGTAAAACTGAATTTGAAGAAAACCCTGAAAAGTACGTTAATTGTTGCTCAACTGAAGACCACAGTCACGATCATGTCTGTGGTTGCTGCGGAGGGCATTAGATATTAGTTGAATCTTGTGTGATTCAGCTTGGTACAACCTTTCTTTTTTAGAATCGAGTTTCATTATAACAAAGGCCAATTAATTGTTTTTCAAATGCTTGTAGAACTTTAACTATGTAAGTATAGCAAACGAAAGCAATATTAGGGCTTAAAACTGACGTATAATTAATAATTCAACGTTTTGGCGGTAAATTGTATGGCAAAAGTTACTTTGAAGGATGGAGTAAATTGGGTTGGTGTAGTAGATTGGAATCTCCGTGACTTTCACGGCTACAGTATCCCTAGGGGAACAAGCTATAATGCATACCTTGTAATAGACGATAAAACTGCACTTATCGATACGGTTAAGGCGCCATTTTGCAATGAACTCATTGAGCACATCAATGAGATTACAACCATAGAAAAAATTGATTACATTATTGTTAACCATGTTGAGATGGATCATTCAAGCGCTTTACCAACCATTGTTAAGCTGGCTAAGAACTCAAAAATTCTTGCATCTGCACGAGGGAAAGAGGAACTTATCAAACATTACGGTGCAGAGTTTGAACGTGTCGAAGTAGTCAAGTCAGGTGACAAAATAGAACTTGGAAAGAAAACCCTTACTTTTCTTGAAGCACCCATGCTTCATTGGCCGGATAGCATGTTTACCTATGTAATAGAAGACAAGATTCTATTACCAAATGACGCATTTGGTCAGCACTTGGCTAGCAGCGCGCGGTTCGATGACGAAATCGATCAACATGTACTCATGGAAGAAGCAGTCGCCTATTATGCCAATATCCTCACGCCATTCTCACCGTTAATCGTTAAAAAGATCCAAGAGGTGGTTACCATGAAGTTACCGATTGATATCATCGCTCCAAGTCACGGCATCATATGGCGCAATGACCCCATGAAAATCGTTAATGCCTACATGGACTGGTGTACAGGTAAAGTTGTTAAGAACAAAGTTGTAGTTGTTTTTGATACGATGTGGGGAAGCACCGATAAGATGGCAAGAGCAATCGGCGACGGCATCGCCAGCTTCGGGATTGAAGTTAAACTGTTAAAGTTACGTGCAACCGATAATGCTAACGTTGTCACTGAAATTGCAGACGCAAAAGCTGTCGTCGTCGGGTCACCAACACTTAACAACGGCATATTTCCCTCTCTAAGTTCCTTTCTAACATACGTCGGTGGCTTGAAGCCTAAAGGCAAAACTTGGTACTTTTTTGGAAGCTATGGCTGGGGAGGCGGTGGAGTGCGAAACATGATAAAGGCAGTTAAAGAAGTGGGCTTAGAAGTTGTGGAACCCGGAATGGAGTTAAAGTGGGTTCCTACTGCTGAAGAATTAAAGAAATGCTTTGAGTTTGGTCAACAAATCGGCCAAAAAGTCAAAGCCTAAA
>JAAZFA010000012.1 GCA_012511995.1 Thermoproteota archaeon
TTATTTACGGTTATTGGTCATTTAACCTGCGATCTACTTCAAAATTGTTATGTCACCAATCATTGTTTTGGCTGGTATAGATAATTAAACAATAGGTGAACATGCGTTACTTATAATAGCCTCCAAATTAACCATGTAGCAAAATTAGAGCTAACGGCACAGTTAAGGGCACGGCATATACATGGCTAGTTCAGTCTGGGTGATCCTCAAAAAAGTATTCAGTCTGGCATTAATTTTCAACGCGTTAATCAGTATCACTGCAGTTGCTGGAATGCTTTATGGTTTTTACACCTCTAAAGATCCCTGGTACCCATTTGCCCCTTACTTTCTAGATGGCAATCTATTCTGGCTAGCACTAGCTGCCGGTGCAATCTGTATCTTTCCTGCGGCTGCAATCGGGCGCTCGCTACATACCGGCCGGTTTCTGTTCCATCATTACGTGTATGGATTTTTTGTGTTAGCAATTACAGCAATTTTTGTTAGGGTTTTTACTCCTTTTTCAGTTATCACCATATTCTTCATTGATTCAAACGACATAGGCGTTAATGCTGCTAGAGCCTTCTTTTTAGCGGGTCTTGCTATGTTCCTTGATGATTTACCCGATCTTTCTCTTAAGACGGAGACTTGTTTAAACTGGGTAAAGACCAAAGCTTGCTACATTAAGAAAACCCTTCACTATACTACTTTAATCACGGGTATTTTCGCTATTTACACTTCAATGGCAATGCTCGCTTCAACTATTGCTGAAAACTTTAACCGCTGGTTACCTAATTTGTTTGGTATTGTTAGCTTATTTATTACCGGTATAATGTGCTTAGCATTCTTCATCCGTAAGGATTGGTTGAAGATTACCCCGCCTAAACGTAAGCAGCCTAAGCTTTTTGCTTAGCAATTTCTTTTCCAATGGCTTCCAGTTGTTCCAGTGTAAACTGTCTTTGGCTTCTATGTGTGATTAAGTAATTTGGTAATTGTGATAGTTTTAGGACAGGTACAGATGGGTTATTTATGTGTAGTTTGGCATATTTGTTTGTCATCACAACTATACCTTCTACCCGTACGTTTAAAGGTCGAAGAGTTGAGTTATCAATTATTTTCTTGATTTTTTCTACATTACGATTAACCTGTCTGCTTGGACTACTTTTAAAATTACGTTTTCCTCCTCTTTGCCATTCATCTCCATTGCACATAATTTTGCCGTTCCAATTTTTTGTCTCTAAAACAAAAATACCGTTTGGTCCCAAAACGACATGGTCAACGTCTCCCCCTCCTTCTCGTAGATAAAGGTCGTTTATGAGGAAGTAGTCGTCGCTTAGTGTGTTGTTAAGTAATTTAGCTACTCGTTTTTCACCTTGCCAGCCACCATTGTAGCGGTGGTATTGGCGCAGGTAATAGTAGGACGCGACCGACGGTGCAAGCAGTAGAACCAATCCAACTTGGTTTAGCAAATCTAATTGAAGAGTTAAAAACGACCTAAACATTATCCCGATAAGCAATACACCGAAAATGAAGATACAAAGAGCTGCTTTTATGAGATTGGTAAGGGTTTGCTTTTTTAGATAGTTGCTGGAGGCTTTTATCTTACGCATATAGTTAGGGTTGGTTGTGATGATATATTACGGTTGAGTTTTTTCTCAGTATTTACCTGAATTTTTCAAAATAACTCGAGAGTTTGACCTGTTCTTTTTGAAGAATAGCTTGTTCCATGGGGTGAGCTATATGGCATCTTGTCATTTCTTGTATAAAGTGAAAATTCAGATGAGAAAATCAAATTTCATAAAAGTTGTAACATTATGTCTGTTAACGGCAGGCATCTAAGACAAGTTTTGCTAACAACCACCCGGGGAGAGAGCGTAATTACAGTCGGTGAATGGAAGCTAGATGAACTCAAAGCTATTGGCGCGCTAGAAATAACCCCTGACCAAACAGGCATAAACACAGGTACCCTATCGGGTGAACCGTATCCAATACTTGTCAAAGGCAAAAATGGGAACGGAATGCAGTTTAGCGGGGAAAATGCAATCTATATACCAATAAAATTTGTTGTCGGATTCCCGTCTATGGATGAACGATGCATGTCTCAATTAACCCTAACTTAGACATCCAAGAATACTTGACTATACATGCATTAATTGTAGCTACTATGGCACTCAAAGATACCTATAGTGAAATGCCTCAGCTATTGTTTTTCTCCATGATTTGGGTGTGGATGAATTTGTAGTCTCTGATTTGGTTCCTGTAAGTAGAGGGAGAGACGTCATGGATAATGCTATGACACAGGAGTAACACGTGCATCTAATTCGTTGGTTACAAAGCAAGCAAGAAGACACAGAAATGACGTTTACAATGTCTGGCGGCACGCATGTTTCCTGAAGTCACTTGTGAAATGCACCATAACCATGGTACTAAAGCTAAAAACCTAATAGTGAAAGAATTTTGGATTTACCAAAGTATCGGTTGCTATGCAGGTAATATGTACTTTACTCTTCGTTCAAACGGCGATGTCTATCTTTACGTTTCTACCAATAAAAATTGGAAATATACGTGAAAAAAGTATAGCTGAGATTTGGCGCAATTCGGAAGTATTGAACTCTTTACGTCAGCGGCACAACTTAAAGGGTGAATGTGGAAGTTGTGATTATCGTATGGGCTGTGGCGACTGTAGAGGACGGGCTTATGCGTGTACAGATGATTATTTGGAAACTGATCCGGTATGTTTGAAGAATTTGATGATTGCAGAGAAGCTTTCTCCGGTTGACATTAAGAGGTTTGGTTGGTGCGTTGGATAATATCAGAATTTGCGGGTTATTGAAAAATTTTCGCCTTTAAAAATTTGGTTGTGTCTTCTAATAGGCTAGCTTGTTACCGCTATTCGAATGTAATGTCTTGTTTGCGCTTAAGTATCTTTCTTTCATCTCACCATAGCTACGTTTGTTATAGTACCTAGCGCGTAAAATATTAAGCGAATTCTCAGGACCTTTTGTACTCCAATGTCTCCACTTATCCTTAATTCGCCTAGCAACCTCATCATCAAACGTTCAACCAAATTGTTCGTACAAGGAATGCTTATTCCCTTCTATTACAAGGCGTACAAAAGTAACCAAATAATTAGCTGTGCATTACAGATAAAATTAGCCCCCAGCAGCAAACCAACTCCAACAAACTCTGCTCATTATACCCAGCCCACTCAATCTTTCGCTTCAGTCCTTCAAAATCCCATCAACAAGATGCACACTAACCAAGTTACGAAGTGCCCACAACACAACCTCAACCCTGCCCGCGATCTCTGTCCTCTGGTCCTTTGGCAGGCCGGCACCCAAAGATAAAACTTCACATCCCTAATACCGTGCAAAACGCGTGCTTGATATTATCTGCCTTCTCCAAAAGTGCATTACGAAGTGAAGGTTCATTATCAGACACTGCAAACTTGGCTTTGCCTCTAAACTGTAAGACTGTCTTGCTCCAATCCTCATTTACCCCAAGCCCCAAAAGCGATTTCTCACCTGTCTTTTGATTATTTCCTAAATAACGTTAATTTCATTATTCTTTCCATTCAAACCATGTGATTTCGCGCTATCTTTCTCAATCAAGTCTTGATTTTTCACTACAGCACTCCTACGCTAAATATTCATAAAGCCACCTACGCGCTGTACACGATCATGAATTCTACACCTTGAAATCTCTGCACAAGTGAGGTTTTCAATGACTGTTTTAGAATCGTGATATGTGAGGTAAGTTGCTGTTTCTGCGCACTCTATGGTTAAATTGTTAGCGATTCTTTTTTGGGCAAAGCTCCACTGTAGACAAGCAAAGGTTTAAAGTAGCAATCATTGATTAAATTATGCACTTTTAATAAGCCTGTTCTATTTTGTTATGCTTTGTCAGCAGAGTTTTACTAGTTGTTCCGGCTCTACTGAATTTTCTATTAGAGGTTATTTCATATTCTGGTTTACATAGGTCCAAGACAAGGTCGTTTTGAGGTTTCCTTAGGGTTGATTTGAGTATCTTCTTTGGTGGGTTTATTTGGTTTAGTTCGTGGGGTATGTTGGTAAGGTTTAAATCGTTTTTAATCTCTATTTGGGTTTGGATTGAGACTCTTGGGTTTACTCTTTTGTTTTCTTGGAGGATAACATAGGAGTGGACTCGTCAGTCCAATTGAAATTTTAGCCGATTAGCAGACGGGCGCCAAAAATTTACTTGATCAAAGTAACTAAAATAATTTTATGCTTGTCCTTTAGTAATTTTATGTGTATTTAGTTGATGATGGTTTTCCTATTGTTTAATCGTTACTTTTAACAAGTACCCTTCAAATTACTTGATGGTAAACAATAGTTTTTAACATATTTCTATACGAACACATGTAAAAAGCTAAATACGTATGTAACAATTATTTTAACTGAATCATGTAAAAAATATGTATTCAATTTAAGAAACTAGAGTATTTAATATTTGAAAAAAGGTTGGTGATCTACTGTGGTTAAAATGATGCGAAAGGTTGTAAAAACAGTGTTCAGCAAACCCGCGACACAGTTCTATCCTCAAGAAAAACCCAGCTTGGATGATGATTATCGCGGTAAACCTGAATTTGATTTTGTTGCTTGTATTGGTTGCGGCTTATGTAGCAAAGAATGTCCAGCTAGGGCCATTGAAATGGTTCTTTGCAGCAATAAAAAACTGCCTCAATTAAACTTAGCCAAATGTATCTTCTGTTATCACTGTTATGAAATTTGTCCAAAAAAGGCTATCCATTATTCATGCGATTTCGAGTTAGCATCAACAGATAAATCTGCTTTGATTCTTAAACCGAAAACTGGTGAGCAAACATGTCTTACACTTTAAATGCAAACATTTACAAAAAAGAATTCAGTCAAGTTGATAATACAAAAAACATAAAAACTCTTAAATTATACAAAAGACCACTGAAGAGGCAAGGTTCCGTTCATGTCGCCAAATAGTACACAGCTTGAAA
>JAAZFA010000195.1 GCA_012511995.1 Thermoproteota archaeon
AACAATAGCGTCTTCCAGAAGTTGAAGTTCGTTTTCTGTGAGCACATTTCTTTTCATACAGTAATAATACCACGTAGAAGGCATTATATCAATATAAAAAGAAGTTGCTGGTTTTTCCTTCTTTCTGAGGTGGGTGATTTTTTGCTTTTGTTTGTGCCTGTGAGTGGAGAGTAACGGTCAGCAGTTGAAAACGACTTTTTATGGATCAGGATTCCATAGATACCGTGATTGCTGGTTCACGGATGATTGGCATTAGTACTGAACTTATGCAAATTCGGAATCCTGCGAAGGTGAGGTCAGTAAAGATGATGTAGTAAAACAAGTTGAATTTCACAAGAATGAAGTGTTGAAATATGCTGCGGAAGCAACGCAATCAGAAGAGTGTGCGACATAAAAATTGCTGCTTAAAAGGAAAAGGGAAGATTAACTTCCCTCTTCCAAAGATTGAAATAGCGATGTCTTTGGTTTTGTTAGCTTTTCCAGCTACAATAGCGGAGACTGTCTAAGTTGTTGTCCGTAGTAGCATCTGGAGAAGACCGGATGTGGTGCTGCCTACAATAGGAGCACCAATACTTTTCTACCCAGGCGATTTTGCCCGTTCGAAGTCCTTTGGTATAAAACCGGTCTCCGTTATCCATCTTTTGGATAACCTGGGTCAGGGTGAGACGTTGATCTGCTTTGTCTGGATCGGTACCAGTACCGACGGCAACGATGTGTGCGTGTTTGGGTGGGTTTTGAGCAGGCTCCTGCTCGGTACATACAATTCTGTAATCCATGATATTAACCTTTCGACTAATTGAGCATCACTATATCAATCATTTCTTAATGTTCAGTATCTTTTGGCGGGTTCGGATCATTACCGTAACTGTCTTTGCTCTGGATAGTGCCATCTTTACGTTGAGTAATTACTTCGACTCCGTCTTTTTTACCAAGGTCACGGCCAAATTTTTCAGCTTCTTTTTTGGTCGTGGTCACTTTGGAGCTTCGATCAGAGCCTTCTCGCTTTACTGCCCAACCGTCTTTGTGGGGAGTGATCCAGATATTCTTTTTTTTACCCATTTCAAACCTCTCTTTCTTTTTTGAAATTATCAATTTCTTCCAAATCAACCGATCAATGAATGGTAATATTACCATTCATTGTGAATTATACACTATTCCTCCAACATTGCAAGCCCATTGGTCAAATTACCAGTCGTTATGCGGTATAATAAATTAGAGGAATACCTTGAAAGGAGTTTGAAATGGATACTAAATTGATTGGAGATAATGTTAGAAATCTCAGAAAAGAGCGAAAATTATCCCAAGAGAAGCTTGCTGAACTAGCCAATGTATCCCGAAATTACATCTCAATGATAGAACGTGGAGAAGCCGAGAATGTTTCTGCGGAAATTATTCAAAATCTGGCATGGGGATTAGAAGCCTCGATAGAACAGATCACAGGAAAGCCAAATGAAAGATCGGGAACGAGCATTCCCCCTGCCCTACGAGAATTTGCATTGAATGAGGGCTTACACTATAAAGTTGTAGAATCTCTTTTAAAAATCCCTTTTAGAGGAAAAGAGCCTACCACTGCTCAAGAATGGAAAAACCTCTATGTGGCGATAAAGCCATTCATCTCAGGGGAATAAAATTGATGGCAGATTATGAAAATCCAGCAAAACTATTCTTAGAAGACCACTCTGTCGAATCTCTGGCAGATGTAATAGCATATACGGATTTCCTGCGAAAGGAATCTGGCTTGTCCAGCGATCCACCAATCAACATAAAAAACATAATTGATCGGTTTGGGATGCACGCTCCTCAAGCTATTCCCCTGCCACAACAACAAGGAACAACTATTCCTTTTCTTGGTACTCCACAGATAATTATCCATGCTGGAGACCCCGCTTCTCGTCAAAAATACTCAATAGCTCATGAACTGGTCGAATTGCTATTTTTAGAGTTACCTGGAGGAATAAGGCCGGATAGATTAAAAGAAAATATTTTCGGAATCAAAAAAGAGCGAATTTGTCAAAAAGCAGCTGGAAACTTGCTTATGCCCAGAGATAGTTTTTATCCTAGAGCCATGCAGATCGGGCTTTCTTTTCAATCCGCCGAGATACTTGCAGATGTGTATAAGGTTTCTTTGATGGCTGCTCTTTGTAGAATGACTGATATGTATCCCAAACAAAGCATTTTCATTTTATGGCAGTTGAGGCATAAACCAACTGAACTCAAGAAGAAAGTACCTGAGACTCAAATTGAGATACCTGGGTTTCATCCAACTAACCTTCCGGAACCCAAATTGCGGGTTGCCTGGAGATATGGGGATTATAAAGGGCAATTTATGCCCGTTGACAAATCGATTCCAAAGGATTCTTCAGTGTACATTGCTTGGGAGAATAACCAACCGTCTTCTGGAGCAGAAATAATTCCCTTTGGAAGCTATAATGTAAAAGCATTCATTGAAAGCAAACCGATCCTTATAAATGGAGAAAGGTACGTTCTATCTCTAGTGAGATAGGCGAGGAGAACTGTATGTCCCCACAATACCAGAAATTAATATCCCTTCTAAAAGAACTTTTCCAAACCGATCAGGCTGAACTTGATTTTGGGATGTACAGGATCATCAACCAGAGGCGTGATGAGATCAACTGCTTTTTAGAGGAAAA
>JAAZFA010000196.1 GCA_012511995.1 Thermoproteota archaeon
GAACTTATAGGTATTTACGCAATGATCGCAACTTCATTAGAAAACTTTGCAACTGAAATCCGTGAACTCCAGCGCCCCGAAATCGCTGAAGTCTTCGAAAGATTTGAAACCAAAAAACAAGTCGGCAGCTCCACTATGCCCCATAAACAAAACCCTGAAACTTGTGAACGTGTATGCGGACTAGCAAGAATCATACGTAGCCTAGGAATACCTGCGCTAGAAAACATGGTCACTTGGCATGAACGCGACTTAACCCAATCATCAACCGAACGTTTCATACTACCAGAATCGAACATATTGCTCGACTACATCATAAACCTCATGATAAACATCGTAGCTAACCTACATGTAGACAAACAACGAATGACCGCTAATATGTCCTTAACCGAAGGTCATTCCATGTCAGAATCGGTAATGATGACACTAGTAAAGAAAGACGTTAACCGACAAGAAGCCCACGAAATGCTCCGTCAACTAACCATTAAAAGCGCAGTCGAAAAAAAGCCCTTCAAACAGATATTAAAAGAAAACGCATTCATCAGAAGTAAACTTGACGAAAAAGAAATCGAAGCAGCCCTAAACCCCAAGAACTACTTAGGCACAGCTATCACACAGGCAGAAAAATTCTCACAAAACTCCTAAAAATCAAATAACCCCTTTTGTTGGGGTTCTTCAGAGGCTTTGCTGGCTCTCCTTAGATTTTCCCACTCATCCTTTTTCACATAACCCCCAACTTGCTCCTTAATCTTCTTAGCCAATCTTGGACCCACTGAGGGAAGCGCGGTTAATTCAGCCAAAGAGGCATGCTTAAGATCTTCAAGAGTTTGGTACCCTGAATTGAAGATTATACGACCACGAACTCTACCAACACCCTCTAAAGCCACAATCGGCATCAATTCCCGTTTAATACCCTTAGAAACCCTCTCAACAAGTTCATTACTAAGGGCAGTGACATCCTTGTTCTTGGCTACAACTGGCGAAAGCTCCTCCATGGCATGTAGCAACCATTTGGCATTCTCAACTGTACGATACAAATCGCCCGGTTGCACACTGAAACGTTGCAAAATTTGCTCTTCAGCAAGTTCCTCAATCCAACTGTTAAGAACCATTGCCGTCTTCACCTCACCTAGAAAGTCCGCATAACCAACATGATCTCTCAATTGATCAGGAATTTCAACAAAAAGCTCCTGACGGTGGTCCTCTACAGTAACGGTTAACTTGTCCATTTCACGTTGATATGGTCGCATAATAGGCCCCATATCTGGAGTGTGAGCGACTAATTGAAGTAAACCGAACTCTGTTAGAATTGACGGTTTAGCTTGAAGCGCGTCACGAATAATTATTCCACTGAGTGGATCTATGTAGAGTTCACTGACACGCCTACCCAGCTTGGTAGCAAGTATTTGGTCACCAACCACACAAATCATTTCTTCATCATGCAGAAAACGGAGAATTCTATTGATGACAGTCTGTATAGCCTTCACATCGTATTGATAAGCGTAGAAAGTTTTACGGAAAAATGCATAGATACCTTCCTCAGTGTGAGCGTAATCTGAAGCAATGGTTGATAGTACATGCGTACGGATAATTTTTTCTACCGCCAGACGCGACCAAATCCGCTCAGGTTTTGCCAAAACATAATTCTCCATCAAGAAATCAGCTTCATCTGCAGTTTTAGCAATCATAACGGATTCACCAAACTTGTCATATTTCGGTCTGCCTGCTCGCCCCGCCATTTGCTTGTAATCCAGCACAGGAATAGGATAATTACCCAAACCTGCTTCGAACCGACGATAATCTTGAATAATAACTGTTCTAGCGGGCAAGTTTACACCCCACGCCAACGTCGGAGTAGCTGTTAAAACCTTAATTTTTCGATCTTTAAACAACTGCTCAATAATACTACGATGTGCACCCGGCAACCCCGCATGATGATAAGCAGTAGCACACCTGACCAAGTCAGCGAGTTCCTCACTCATCTGTGTACGTTCACCAGCCTCCAAAATCCTATACGCTTCCTTCTCCAATGCACTTTTAGTTTGCTCGGTGCGGCTTTTTTTAACTATTCTAGAGCCAGATTTAGGAACAAGTATCTTATCCATGTGACTTGCAACTTGCTTCGCAGCAGACACAGCATTCTTACGTGTAGAAGCAAAAATTAAAGCCTGCCCACCATTACGCAATGTATTTA
Source organism: Thermoproteota archaeon (assembly GCA_012511995.1). Lineage (GTDB taxonomy): Archaea > Thermoproteota > Bathyarchaeia > Bathyarchaeales > Bathycorpusculaceae > Bathycorpusculum. The sequence continues at coordinate 2,192 of JAAZFA010000196.1, forward strand.
AAACTATGTTTATGACGGAAAAGCTAGTTTCCCGCTCAATCTTTCTAGATTCCCCGTCTTTGTAACTAATTTCCTCTTGGAGAATAATACCTTCTTTGAGGTTGATTGGTCGCCAAGTAGTAACAATGGGTTTAGCGTTTAACCAACCAGCAATTTCATCTACGTTATTGATGGTGGCGCTCAATGCAAGGATTTGGATGCTTGGATTGCACTGCATCAGTCTTGCCAACACTATTTCCAGTGTTGGACCTCGCCCTGCATCGTTGAGTAAATGCACTTCATCGGCGACTACTGCAGATATGCTATCCATCCACTTGGCTCGGTGGCGAAGCAGTGAATCCGCCTTCTCGTTAGTAGTGATGATTACATCATATCGTGCTAGCCAGTTGTCGGCGGTGTCAAAGTCGCCAGTGCTTATTCCAACAGTGACTTTTCGACCGTCGTTTTTAGTGATCTCTGTATACTTTTTAAATTCCTCAAACTTCTCACTTGCAAGTGCACGGAGCGGTGAGAGGTAAATTACTTTTCCATTCTTTTCCAAAACATGTTTCATAGCGCAGAGTTCAGCAATCAACGTCTTACCCGAAGCCGTAGGGCTAGCCAGCAAAATGTTCTGTCCGTCAAGCACACCGTTGCGTATGCATTCTTCCTGCGGAGGGAA
>JAAZFA010000197.1 GCA_012511995.1 Thermoproteota archaeon
AAGGTTATGGTTGCCATGCTTTCTGTTATAAACATCCAGATTAGTTGACGTAATGATAACCCGCGCACACTCATGAGAGTGGCTTCTCGACTGCGTTCCTTTAGGCTTACTATGGCGATGAGGGCTGTTCCAACTGAAGCAGAGATTACGGCGAAAACCACGCCAAAACTTTGGATATCGAGGGTTTGGAGGCTAGTATAAGTTGCGAGATTCTCCATTTCTGAGGAGCTCTGCCATTCTTCATCAAATGAGGTGACAGTGTTTATGCCTAGGTCTAAGTTGCGGATTTGCCGCGCTACCGCTATGCCGTCACTGCCAGGTTGAAGCTTGATTAGAATGTTGGTTTCGAAGTATTCTAATTCATAGATACCGCTGTCGGCACCTGTTACGTTGAAAAGATCTCGTGGTGCAAAGCAGTCTGTTGGTTGATAGTAACCATTTTGATAGTAATCTGGCAGGATACTGACATATTGGCCGCCAATACTTATTGAGGATGATGTGCGGTATGGTATGTTTTGATTGTCTGGAGGTTCAGGTCCAAAGAAACCAACAATTTTTAACATACGAGGACAAGAATTGAAATTAATAGTGACCTTGTCATAAAGTTTCCAGTCATATTGTGTGGCTAAACTCCGACTTACGACTATGGTGCTGTTGTCTGACTTCATCATTTTTAGGATTTCTTGGAGGTTATTTCCGCTAAACCAGCCGTCTTCATAATGTACAGACAATGCCCAAGTGGTAGGATCAATGGTTTTTACTGTTATTGGAGGTTGATAGATTCGGTCATAGTCATTGTTTCTATTGACCGTTGGATAGAGTATGCGTTCTACAGTTGCATTTCGGATACTTGAAATGTTAGCTAATAATTCGTTTAGAATTATTTCGCCTTCTGTTGCGTTGGCCAAGTTGATGACTATGTCTGCACCAACATTTGCCTGCAAGTCCCTGACTATGTAGTCTTTTTGGCTAGCTATTTGACCTGTAACTTGAACGCCAAGACCCATGACTAGTGCAACGATGAAAGCTAATGCTGCTAATCGAGTTGGGTTTCTTCTTACATTTTTAGCGGCTAATGCGCCTAATTCACCCATGATAGATGCAATTTTAGTTACGGCTGTTTGAAACTTTGTTGAGTCACGTATTACTAGTTTTGTAAGTCCCCAGAAAAATAAGAAGGGTCCAAAGAAGCGTAAGAACAAATCAAATAATCCTATGGGCACTGTTAATACCATAAGTAACATGTTACCAGAAGTCGATAACCATTCGCTAAATAGTCTAGAAACATCGATAGCAAAAAGATATACTACAAGAGAATAACTTCCAAGGATTAATGCTACTAAAGGAAATATCTTACGATGTGGCTTGTCGGTAGTAGAAATGTCGTTTCTTAAAGCTTCAACAGCGGGAATTCTTGATGCCTTGCGAGAAGACAAAAATACTGAAACAAGCGATAGAACTACGCCAAAGATTAGTGTATATACTGCAATCTCGGGAGTAAATAGTCTTGTTGTGAAGAGACTGCTAAGGTTAATGGACCCTGCATAATATTGGTTGAGCAGTAAACCGCCGACTACTCCCAGCAAACCACCGATTAAACCAATTACTATTGCTTCTGAGAGGAACATTCTTTGGATTTGGGCACTTGATAAACCTTTTGTGGATAACAATCCGATTTCTCTTCTACGTATATTATAAGATACATCTGAAACTGTTAATCCTAAATACCATGCTAAAAGGAATATAGGAATAGAAACAACTACAAAACCAATCGCTAAGTTAGAGATATTGAACTGAAAACTTTGGAG
>JAAZFA010000198.1 GCA_012511995.1 Thermoproteota archaeon
CTAGCAAAGTAACAAGCAAACCTGCCCTTTGTTTACTGGTTAATGCTTAGTTTGCCGCTCTTTCCGTAGATTGGTTTAGTTTCCATTCGTTTATTTCAGTTTTGATTACTTTGCCTTTTAACTGGTGTAAGCGTCTGGTTGCGGTCTCAGCCCAGAATTGGTTACTGTTTTTTAGCGTTATGTGAAGGTTACCCTCGGCATTCAAGTCTGCCGAGATAACTTTTCCAATTATCCGGAAGTCGCTATTTTCAGGCATTACAACCCTAAAAACTATCAGTTCAAAATTTAAAATGTCGTTACCTATGAGTGACTGCTTTAAATTAGAATGTACCCTTACGTGTGGCGATTAGATGTATAAACTGGCTCTTTCACAAATTTTCGCCTGCCAACTAGACGGAGAAGCGTATGCGTTCTTAGGATAATAGCCTGACATGGTTAAGTGGTGGGTTGGTCGTGCCAAAGATTTCGAAGATGGGTCTTTTAACGAGTTTAGGAACCAATTTTATGATGCCTGGAAGAGCGACTGGATTGGCTACAACAGCCAACATGCACAAACAAGCGGCTTGGTCGCCTATAGTGCACTAAATCTTTCAAAACAAAAGACACAAACTAAACCCTTAGAGTTAAAATGGAATTTTGCTGTTATAAGCCCAAGAATAGCAAAGATTGATAATGGAACCCTTGTTTTTCCAACCAAACTTTCTCGGAAAGCCCGAATAAAGCTCATCGTAAAAACCCCGCATCAACTTGTTCTCCTCGAACAGGCGTATAATGAACACTGGAAAATTGGATAAGCCTTTTTAACGCCTGGTTTTTGTGCTATTTCCTTCACGAGAATTATAGATCTAACAGTAGAAAGAGACGCTCACCTTTGAGACCTTCTAAAATAATTTTTTTGGATATACGGTTGAGGGATTTACTATTGGACATGTTCTAAGGAGGTTGTCGGAGCCTGATGTTGAGGCTATAACGGGCTTCGGCAGTCTACAACCATACTCTGCATGGTTTTGCCTTTTATTGTTTAAAAGTAAAAAAAGTGTTTTTTGATAGATTAGGGGTAGAATTTTTGAAGGCTTCTTGTTTGGTATCCGGTTGGGGCGCTGGTCATGGTGAAATCTATTTCGTATACGTCAAAGATTGCTGCTCCGCTGTATCTTGAAACGCTGAAGGCCCTCCGCTGCCTGATGTAGTGTCGGACGATTGTTGTTGGCTACCCGGATTCCAGACTACGTGTACGCCTACACCGCTTATCTGTGTGCCGTGTACTGAAACTGTTCTACCGCTTGCCCAGTACGGTGTTCTATTACATTTTTGCTCTATAGGCTAAATACACTTGACAGAGCCAGTTGCTTTCTGAGAGACTTTTCTGCAGTTTTGTTTGTGCAGCGGTAAGTATATAGCTAGTTTTGGTAAGAGGTTGTTTGAGTGTAAAGGCAGTTTTTCTTCAAACTAACGTGCTTCTTTTGAGTGGCTGGTTGCAATGTGGGCACGGTTTGTTCAGACTTGACATATATACTTGTTTTGTCCTGCGTAGTCTTTTTGGCTGTCTCCATCAATAGTTAAGGCTATAGTGGGCATAAAAATTAGAGGTGCATGTTCATTCAAAGTTGTATGTTGATTATAGTACGATGAAAAAAGAGTTAAAAAAATTCAAGGCTTAGTCAAGGAATGTGAACAAGAAACTTTTTATGCAAGCTATCCCTAAAAAAAACTTGTATGAGGTTTATCAATAAAAATATATCTTTAATTCTTATTTTAATTATAGCATCATCAAGCCTAACAATTCTGATATTTGAGCCTATAACTGCTCAATCAGTACCCAAACCGTCTGTACCACAATTCGCTCTAAAACTTGTAGAAAATCCATATGACGTTTCCCCAACCTACTCAATTGATCCATACACTGGAAAAAATGTCATAACCCAACCTGGTTATCATAGTGAAAATAGGTCGGTAGAAATAAAAATAACGAATCAACCCTTCACAAGTATCAACATAGGTAATTCTGAATATGCCAACTTGTTCTATAATATAAGCTATAAAGGTCGTTATGAAAATGATTGGACTTTCTACTCCTATGATCCCAATACTATTTTTATTAGACAATCGGATAATGAATACACGACTATTTCGTTCACTTATATCCCAAATGAAGGCCAAATTGATTTTAGAGTTCAAGCACAAATAGGGTATTACACTGAATACCATATGCCCTTTGTGGCTTATCGTTTTACTGGTGAAGTAAGCGGTTGGAGTAACACACAAACTATAACCATACCAGAAACTTCAACTACAGATTCACCAAATTCAACATCATCAACTACAACAGCGCCTACTACAACTGAGTCAACTAGCAATGTGACTTCTGTGCCTTTGAGTTTACTTGTTGCTGTTGTCGCGGTCTTTTTGGTTATTATAATCTCGTTATTGATATTTTACAGAAGACCCCCAAAAACCCGCCAGTAAACAGTTTTGGCCCTCGAAACATACACTAATCAATGTAAAAAAGAAAAGGGAAGGTTTGTTGTGCAGGATAAATTCGTTTTTTTTGGGGGGGGTGGCGGGCCCGCTGGAATTCGACAACCCTGGCACGAATGTATCTGTTTGCCGTTTTTTTGGGTTAACTAGGCTAACTTAAGGGTGAAAGCGCTGTCTAATCAGATTTTCCATTTTTTACTTATAAACAAACCTTAACTAACTTTTTAGAGTTAGTCAAGAAATCTATACAAAAACCTTATATTTGAAAATTTCCATCAAAACAAGTGAGCTAAAAATGAAAAGTCTTGGATTGTTGCTTGTTTTAGTCTTCTTGACAGCCCAATACTTTACCGTCTTTCAATTTGCTGGTGCCCAATCTTACGAGAATATAATTATCAGCGCTAATGGAGATGTATCACCCTCAAATGCGCCCATAACCAAAGATGGAAACGTCTATACATTAACAAGAGACATTTCAGGCTCTCTAACAATAAAAAAATACGATGTTACCTTTGACGGTGCAGGTTACACGCTCAAAGGCGGTTCTGGTCTGGCAGCGATAACCTTGGAGCCAGCTGTGCCGTTTTATGGCGAATACATACGCAATGTAATAATTAAAAACGTTGTCATAACGCAGCATGAGAGCGCTTCGAAAACTTGGGGCGTTCTTTTGAGGCAGGCAATTAATTGTTTGGTAATCAATAATACAGTCTCAAACATTGAAGACGGGTATGGAATATCTGTAGACCTCTACAGCACTGGAAACACGATAGCTGCAAACAAGATCGACAACATTAAAGGTGTAGGTATATGGGTCTGGGATCACAGCAACATCATTTTAGGCAACTACATAACCGCAACCCAAAAGGGATTAACTTTCTCTGATGCAACCGGTAACACGGTATTTGGAAACCACATTGCAGATAACCAAATGGGTATTTACTGCTGGGCTGGAAACCCTATGCCTGAAGGACTCACAAACCTGATTTACCAAAACAATTTTGTTAACAACCTTTGTAGCTATCAAAACCAAGCAGTTTTCAAGCAAGAGGTCCCAAGCGAGTTGATTTACCCAGCCATAGTTAACGTTTGGAACAACGGAACTTTGGGCAACTACTGGGGCGACTACACAGGTGTAGATGCAAACGACGACGGCGTAGGCGACACACCCCACATCATTGACAACCACTCAAACGTAGAAACCCACGACACAGACTACTATCCACTAATGGCGCCTGTTGATATTTCCAAGTTTGCACCTCCAATGCCTCAGCCATCTCCTTCAACTTCACCCACCAGCTCGCCCCAACCATCACCCGTACCAACCTGTATTCCAGCGCCTACTGGTCCCTTTGATGCCAACGCTGAGTTTAAAAGCGGCATGATTCCCAGTGGAAACGTGAAATTTTGGTATGTATGGGTTAACTCTTCTGGCACACAACTTATCTACTACGCCATGCTATCCGATATGTATAACCCGCCAATAATGAGTTTTCTGGGTCAACACTTCCAAACACAAACAGGCACCAACGTTTTTGTCGGCAACACCAAAGCTCTTATTGAGGTTTACGAGGATAAAAACGGCGACGGCATCCCGCAAGCTGATTTCACAACTGGCAAAAGCGAGATTCTATATCATCTTGTGGTTAACAGCAGCATCAGCTATGAAATTAACCCGTTGGAGAAAACAGTTGAAGAGTGGGTTCCACACTACAGGTGGGGGATCACCTACAAAACCATCGAGGGCTTCTTCTTTAACGCTGACATGAGCGGCTTTGCTTTCAAAGCGCAGATTGATTATCTTCGGTTTGAGTATGATTTCTTTATAACGCAGAATGGATCTTACACCAAAACAACTTTTGCCATGAGCGATTTAGCTTTGGTTGAGTCGGAGGGCGCTGGGGTGCCTGTTTCGCTTGAGGGTTTGAGTTTGTCTTTGTTGTATATTACGTCGACTTCTTCGCCAAAGCCTTACCTGACGCATGTTAACGGTCAGCCCTATGATTCAGCCACTGCCGAGGAGGTTTCGACTGCAACTTTGTCGGGTCAAATTATGGTTGAGAATGAGAAGGCGTATGAATTTCTTTTCGATGAAGACTATACGCTTACTAGTGGCGATGTGGTGGAGGCTTTTGAGGTGAAGTCAGTGGCGGCAGCGGCGTTAAGTGTTCCTCGGTACTTAACTGAGACGCGGTGGGTGTTTGGTAATCTTGAGAATGTGTTGAATGCAAGTATCCTGTTTCCGTCAGCTACTGGTCCTGATGGAAGGATTAATCTTGATTTTGGCGCTTCTAATTTTCTTTACCGTATTTGTTATCCTGTTTGGGGTGGAAAAGCTATTGAGCATGACCCAACGGGTATAGCGTATTTTAAGCCAATTTTTGGCTTTTCGGATTCTTCTAGTGGTGGCATTAGCGAGGATAATCAAACTTTCCCACATTTGTGGATTGTAGCCGCTGTTGTTTTTGTTGTGTTTGTCAGTGTATGTCTGCTGGCGTACTTTGTTAAACTGAGAAATCGAGGAGAAAAAGCAGGGTTCCAAAAATGAGAAAAAAGTATGCGACACTGCTTGTTCTCGTTATCTCGTTGGCTTTTTTCATGCATGTTCCTTTTCCAGTTAACGCTACTTCCAGAACCATTGTTGTTCCAGACGATTATCCAACAATAAACTCGGCTATTGGTAATGCAACGGATGGCGACACGATATTTATCAGGAAAGGAACACACGAGGGACCAGTAAATCAGACGATACTTATTGGTCGACCTCTTTCCATTATCGGTGAAAGCGCTGAGAGCACTATTATAAACCTTCGCCCGCTATACAACGTTACATGGATTTTAACTCAACCGTTCTACAGTTATTCAGACGCAATTAAAATTAAAGCTAATGATGTTAACCTCTTGAACTTAACAATCGCTATTTCTCCAGGTGGAGATATTAGCGCAAGTGGCCATAGAATTCAAATCATAGGAAACAACATAAAGACAGAATCCTCAACAACGGGGCTAGTAGTAAGCGGTTCTTATTGCAATATTACTGATAACTTTTCTAGCGGACGGGTTATGTTAACAGGTTATTCTAATACTGTTAAAGGGAACGCTGTTTGTGGTATCGTTTTAGATCATGGTGGTTGGACTATTATTGGTCTCAATACGGTAAAATATCTTATTTTCAATAGAACCAACCACAATAGTATTCATGAGAACATTGTTGATAATATTGATTCAACAATTAGTCCTGCAGTAAGAGTAAGTAATAGTTCTCATAGTATTTTTCGGGGTAACTTTATTGATGTGGGAATTTATGGTGTCAATTTGGCTGTTTGGGGGGCAAATAACACGTTTTATCATAATTCTTTCGTTGGTGAATCTCCTGTAAGCGTATCTTCAACAGCTTATGGTTCTTATGGTAATGTTTGGGATAACGGTGCTCAGGGCAATTTTTGGAGCAACTATGAGGGTGCAGACCTTAATTGGGATGGCATTGGCGATTCACCTTATGTTATTGATGCTAATAATGTGGATCGCTATCCGCTTATGGAGCCTTGGAGTGAAGATGCGCCTCAGCGTGGGCTTGAAGTTTTTCAAACAATCCTAATCGTAATTATTATAGCGGTGTTGGTAGTTGTAGGAGCCGTTCTTGCACTTTATTTTAGAAGGAAAAAAGCTTCTAGTTGAATAATGGGAACGCTTGTTATCGCTCAAAAACCTGTCATTTTAAGAAATGTGTTCAGGTACAATATAGAACAGCTAGCATTGCGTAATTTTTTTGAGCTCAGTGGCGGCGAACAACAAAGGGTTCTTATTGCTAGATCATTAGCTCAAGAAGCCAAGGTTCTACTGCTTGATGAACCAACAAGCAATCTAGATATAAGGCATCAGCTAGAAGTGATGGACTTAACTAGAAAACTTGTTTCAAATGAACGACTATCTGCTGCTATCGCAATTCATGACTTGAATCTTGCCGCTAGGTTCTGCGACAGAATAGTAATGATGCGTGACGGCAAAATCTTTGCTGCAGGCACCCCCTCGGATGTTTTGACTGCAGGCAATATACGATCCGTTTATGGAGTAAAAGTAAAGATAAGTTATGACCGTAACGGTCTATATATTATACCAATAGCGCCTTTGAGTTGATTCACTACTCGGTTGTTGCCATGATTGTTTTAAGGATTTTTACGCCACGTTTTGTTGCTATTTCGTCGCTTAAGTGTCTAATTTCTGACGCTTTGCCTTTTACTGCAATAGCTTCTAAGCAATCAGCTTCGCTAATGTGGATGTGAAGAGTAGAGGTTACTACTGATTTGTGGTGGTGCTGGGATTCGGTTAATTCTGCTTCCAAGCCTCTTGTTTCATGGTCGTAAATCATTAGTATAATTCCGGTCTGCTCTCTGCTCTCATCTTGTTGTATCCATTTCCTCTCGTTAACAAAGAGACGCACGGCATCTTGGAGAGCTTTACTACGGCTTTCATAACCCATTTTCTGGGTAATGTCGTCGAAGTCTTTGAGTAGCTCGGGAGGGAAGGTTACGCCGAATCGAGTGATTTTTGTCATCCCAAGATTCCTCTTAGATAAATAGTGTTGCAATTTAGCCTAAAAAGTTTTACACTTAATTTAGGAGCATGTACCAAATAATGCCAGTACCGTTTTGTGCAGGAATGTGTGTGGGCTTCGCTAAAGCTATTGTGCAGGCAAGAGTAGTAATACCAACAGCGTCTGCAATGACTCGACTGGAACTAAAAAATGAAGCAGGGGTTCTGGAGTTCTTCAGGGCGTCTAAGCGGGTTTATGCTTATGTGTCTCTAATGCGGTTTCCAGCTTATCTACTCTGTCCCTTAATTCCTCAATTTGCTTATTAAGCTCTTTGTTTTCACTCATCAAAAATATCACATAACATTTTGATGAATCCTCAATGAGTTTTCCGTTAGTAGTCTATTTGCCCATCTTGTCTCGATTATTGAATATTAGCTGAGCAGAGCAAAAATAGTGATGGCTTAGGGTGCCAAGATAAACCCGATTAGGCTTAAAATTAGGACTTCTTTGCCTAACCGCCCGGAAGTTTCGGTCGTTTACAGCCAACCGAAAGGTTTTATCTTGGCACATGACTGAGTCGGGGCTGCTTTGAGTTAGTATGGTAGGACTAACTGTTCTCCCGGTTGCCTTACTGTTTATAACAAACAACGTAAATATAAGTATTACTTTCTTCAAAAAAGGTAACACTGACGCGGTGATTTAACGGTCTTTATCCGCAACAATTGGCGCCAAGGGGTATTTCAAAAACTTTACTCCACGCTTTGTGGCTAATTCATCCCATAGACGACTGATTTCATATGTTTCCCTCTTTTGCCACTATAATTTTCATACAATCTTTTTCATTAACGTGAATGTGCATGCTTGATGTAACCAACGATTTATGGCGGTGTTGAGTTTTGGATAAAATATCAGCTAAACCATTTGTCTCATATTCATATATCAGCACTATAATGCCCGTTTGCTCTTTTCGGCCTTCTTGTTGCGTACAACTTCTCTGTTACGAAGCGCCTAATAACGTCTTGGAGAGCCTCGCTTCGACTACCATATTCCGACGCCTGAACTGCCATATCAAAGTCTTTGATCAGTTCAAGAGGAAGGTTATACTAAATCTAGTGCTTTAGTCATGATAAAAATCTTTTTCAGTAGCTATTTTATTTTTGTCGAGATTTAAAGGTGCGCCGACTGTACCGCTAACTTGTAGCGTCCAGTAGAAGCTTTATTCTGACTTTTAATGTATTGATAAGTTGTTCGGTATCCTTAGTGTAAGCCAAAATCACTTCGGTTGCTTTTTTTGGTGTCTTATTTATTGTATAGTTGAATTTGGCATTTGCTTTAATTAAACCCATTTCGCCCTCAATAGGCTCAAACAGTCTTATCAATTCTCGTTCTTTCAATTTTTCTTTTGTAAGTGTCTCAACCATTTCCTTCACTCTTCGGGAATTTCGAATGAACTGTTGGCTTATTTCACGCAAAGATTAATATAAACGTAGCACTTTTTTAAAGAAAAGTAACACGTGAAGTGGAGAAAAAAATATGCGTATACCTGATGGCTTCCTATCACTATACGTCATTATACCGACATTTATTATAACAATGCCTTTTCTGGGGCATCGTTTAGGATTGTTAACTCTTTTGAGTTTATTTCTGCTGCCGTTGTATTGGGTATTAGAAACGTGTTTGCGCTTGAAATTATTAGGAGTGTAAGGAAAAGTATGGTTAATATTTTGGGTTGAATTTTCATGGCTATATAGCTCCTTTAACTACGAGCTACTATGTCTTAGTTGATGTAAGGCTTTTTGATATTAAGGGTAATAGAATATTATCATTAAAGTGACCACAGGTTCAAAGTAAGTAAGCCTACAAGTTAATGGGCGACCGTTTA
>JAAZFA010000199.1 GCA_012511995.1 Thermoproteota archaeon
CATGAAGCTCAAGAAGGCTTCCGTTTAACTGCTGAAGCAGGAAACTCGCTAAAAGTAATTCTTGAACCCAACAGAGAATAAGCATAAAAACAAACCTTCCCTTATCCTTCATTCATGTCAAACTTGTTTGAAGTGCTTAAGCAGCGAAGGAGCGTAAGAAAATTCTTATCAAAACCCGTATCTAAAGAATTAGTTTTAACCGTTTTAGAAGCTGCAGGCTGGGCTCCCTCAGCGCATAACTCTCAACCTTGGCGCTTTATAGTCATAGATAACCCTACAATAAGACGTGAACTAGCTGAGAAGATGGCTAATGCTTGGATTATTGACATGACAAAGGATGGTTGCACCGTAGACGAACCTAAACGTATCGAACGCAAAGAACGATTCATAACTGCTCCGGTGCTTATTCTTGCATGCACTACACTGAAAGACCTCATACAGTTTGGCGACGAAGAGCGGCAACGAATAGAGCGCGATTTAGCTGTTGAGAGCCTGGGTGCAGGATTGGAAAATCTGTTATTGGCTGCACATGCTTCTGGTTTGGGTGCTTGTTGGTATTGTGCCCCTGCTTTCTGCAAGGAAATAGTTAGAGAAGTACTCAAAATTCCAGATGAGGTTGAGCCTGCTGCCTTGATTGTCATAGGTTATCCTGCAGAGTCACCGTTAATGCCGATAAAAAAATCGGTTAGCGAATTTTGCGACCTTGATGTGTGGGGTAGCAGTTATTGACCTCTTACCATTACGCGCAACATCTTGAATTTTGTTATCGCCGATAACGCGTGTGGCTTGTTAGCTGGCATAATCGTCATGTCTCCCTGCTTTAACTTAACTGGATTACCTGCGATTCTCACTTCTACTTCGCCATCCAATACATAGACCATGGCGTCATAGGGTGTTGTATGTTCACTTAGTCCCTGTTCCTGATCAAACGCAAAGAGTGTCACAGTTCCTGCTTGTTTATCGATTAAAGTCCGACTAACCACGGACCCATTCTGGTAGGTGATTAAATCTGAAAGGTTTGAGGCTTGCGCAGCAAGCTTTTGATTATTTTTATCTGCCATACATTAATCTCCATAATATCATAGTATTTTTTAGTTATTTGTTGTTCGCTTTTTCTTTATCCCACTGTTGGAAGACTTCTTCAGCGATTTTTGGTCGGATAACAAAAATTTGTTTTGCACTGGTAACATATAGGTATATTGTGTATACACGTTCTCCTGCTGTAGAGCGAGTGAGAACGTAGCTTGGTTTGATAGGAAGTTCTGTGGTGTATTTTTCGAATACTTGGGTGAAAATAGACTCCATTTTGTTTATTGGGATACTGTGATCAAAGCCTAGTTCGAAGGTATAACAGTAAAGATCTTTGTGATTATCTGTTTCATAGAGGTAATTTGTTATTTCTCGGTCCAAAATTTGTAGGTTGCTAATTGAAACAGAATTATTGGTTGAGGTAAGAATCTTGGTGTAGTTTATGTTGATTTCAGAAACGATACCTTCTATATTGCCAATACGGACGTAGTTGCCTACTCTGAAAGGTCTAACTGCAATCAAAAATAAGCCTGCGACGAAGTTACCTATAGTTTTCTGGGAAGCAAAACCTATTGCTGCTGCTCCGATAGCTGATATGGAAATTATCCATTCTGCACTTAAACCGCCTACACGACTGATAGCGATAGTTGTGGCGATTAATACTAGTACTCGGAAAGTTAACGCTAAATTGTTAGCAACGTTGACTTCTAGTTTTGTACGTTTTGCGAAACGGCTCAGGTATCTTGCCACTAACCTTTCAATTGAGACTGCAAAGATGATGATGATGATAATTTCTATAATATTAGCAAGCGGTACCCCAAAGAAATCGGCGGTAGATTCAATTGGCGACTCAAGTGTAGACATAATTGTTATCCTTACTAATAATTACTACAGTAATTCTATAACTCTTTCGCGAGAAAAACAACCTATTGTTATTTGTCTGGAATAAAATCCATCGATAACGAATTAACGCAGTGACGCATGTTCTTTTCAGTGAGTCTTTCCCCAGCAAAGACATGGCCTAAATGAGCGCCACAATTGGCGCATTGAATCTCGGTTCTTAACCCATCGGAATCTGGTAACCGTTTAACTGCCCCGGGGATCTCATCATCAAAACTTGGCCAACCGCAGTCAGCCTCAAATTTGTTCTCAGAACGGTAAAGTTTGGCGCCACAACGTTTGCAGATATAGGTTCCTTTTCCCCAAAACGCATAGTACTTGCTAGTGAAGGGCACCTCGGTACCTTTGTTAACTATAACTTGTTCTTCTTCAGGAGTGAGTTTCCTGTAGTTAGTTCCAGTTTGAGATGCTGACAAAAAATTCGCCGACCATAACTTAAGTTATTAGAAAGTAAAAAATGCTTCTAAAAATAGATATAAACAACGCTTGAAACGTTTCTAGGGGAGTTCGTTTTATGGTTGAAATTACTAAATTATTTTGGAAGAAGGCATTAACATCTGACCATTTTGAATTAGGTGAAGTGAACAGCGCCGATTTAGACATGTCTAATTGGCGAATAACCAATCTATATATTGCTCTAAGTGACGAAGCGACAAAGGCATTTGGTTTTAGGCACCCTTATCTTGGAAAAGTGATTGTTTGTTTGCCTGTTTCTGCAGTTGATGTTTTCAAAGAAGTGTTGGTTCTTAATAAGACAATAGATGAACTCCGTAATTTACGACAATGTACAGAATAATTGGTCTGAGAGTGTATTGATTCTAACATTGTCGTTTTGTTTTATTCTCGACATAGAGTGAAAATATTGCGCCGCAGAGTGCTACCATTGATACGATTGTGGCTGCGATGAGAAATGGGGACGGTAACGTTGCTTTTGACATTATGCATGAAATGATTAGTAATATTGCGGTAGCGACTAATAATAAAAGAATCAGGCTGGACACTGTTTTATTCATTATTTCACCTGTATTTTCTGGTGACTTTTTTGTTTAAAAGACTTCTTGTCAAGGTTTCTTGACTAACTTCATAAATTTAGTTTACGTTCCTTGACTTACAAGGTGGTTTATATTCTTTTGTTGCAAACTAACCCATCATGTAGTCATGGCTTCTTTGTTTTTCTTTCTATTGTTTGACAGTAAACTTTCTCATATGTCTGATATTCTACATTGTGTTAAGCAAAAGGCTTTGCTGACCGCTGATTAACCTGCAAAGCCTATATAATCAAATATCATGTAAAAATCAACTTCTCTGTTGCCAACCTTTATCTAATCGGTATAAGCATTCTGAACAAAAGCACCATTAGTGCCTAATTCAATTAATCTAGGTGTCCTTTATGACTGAGGTAACAACTAAATCAGCCCAGCAGGGTAAGGAACCCATCAGAGCTTCTGAGTTTGATCCTAAATTTAAGTATGAACTCCAAAAGATTCATGGCGCAGAAAACATCCTGCGGTGTTTCCAATGTGGCACATGTACTTCAGATTGTCCTATCGCACGATTCAGCGACACTTATAGACCCAGAACGCTTATCCACATGGCGCAACTTGGATTAAAAGACCGCGTATTAAACAGTGATACACTCTGGTTGTGTGCAGCATGTTTTACTTGTACTGACCGTTGCCCGCAAGACGTAGAAGTTGCAGCAGTTATACGTGTGTTTCGCAATCTTGCTGCTGAGAAAGGATGTATACCCCAAGTCTTCAAAGACCAAGCCCAAAGCTTAATCGAAACAGGTTACGCTTACATGATTCCAGAATTAAGAATAAAAAAACGTGTATCCCAAGGTCTTCCGCCGTTGCCAAAAGGAAATCCTGAAACCATACGGAAGGTGCTCAGAGGCGTAAAATTCTTTGACCGCATCCAACAGTGGGGAGACCAAAAATGACTAATAAATACCTCATCTTCTTAGGATGCGCAATTCCCTATCGAGTGGCATCCTTCGAGATTTCATCCCGCAAAATCCTATCTAAGCTCGGTGTGGAGTTGGTTGAGATGCCAGAGTTTAACTGCTGTGGGTTACCCTTTGATCCAGTTAGCCACGAAACCATGCTTATCTTAGCAGCAAAGAATTTGGCAATGGCAGAACAGCAAGGCTTAAACATACTTACACTCTGCCCAGGATGCGCTGGAACACTCAAAAAAGTTAATAAAATACTAAAAGAAGACAAAAAGCAACGTGAACAAATCAATTCACACTTAAAAAGAGTTAGTTTAGAATTCAAAGGTACCGTGGAAGTCAAGCATCTTTTACAGTTACTTCGAGAAGACGTGGGTATAGACAAAATCAAAGAGTCTGTAACCAGGCCTTTAACTGAACTCAAAGTTGCTGAACATAACGGTTGCCATATATTAAGACCCAAAAAATACATTGGCTTCGACGACCCTGAAGATCCACAAACACTAAAAATGTTAATCGAAGCAACGGGTGCGACCTGTTTAGACTACATAGGTGAAACTGAATGCTGTGGTGCACCCAGTGTTGGGGTAAGCGATAAGGTTGCGTTGCAATTAGCCCGTGAAAAACTCAATCACGTAAAGATGGTAGATGCGCAAGCATTAATCACTATATGCCCGTTTTGTCACATAATGTACGATACAAACGAGTTGCGTATAGAGAAAACTTTTAACGAGGTCTATGGCATTCCAATTCTCCATTATCCACAATTGCTCGGATTAGCCATGGGTATGACCCCTGAAGAGTTAGCCTTCGGCGAGCTTCGAGTAAACCCGCAAAAAATAACAAAACAATTCGACATTAAGGAGCAAAATAAACCATGAGCAAAAGCAAGCTAAAAATAGCCTTTTACTGGGCTGCAAGTTGCGGCGGCTGTGAGGTCGCCGTCTTAGACCTAAATGAAAAAATCCTAGATGTAGTTCAGATGGCTGATATAGTGTTTTGGCCTGTTGCAATGGACATAAAATATAAAGATGTTGAGGTAATGCCGGACAAACACATCGATATTACCTTCTTTAATGGTTCAATCCGAAATAGTGAACAAGAACACATGGCTACAATGCTTCGACAAAAATCCAAGACACTGGTTGCTTTTGGCTCCTGTGCACATGAAGGTAGCGTTCCTGGGTTAGCGAACCTCAGCGATAAAGCTGAGGTTTTCGATCAGGTTTACATAAAAGACAGGTCAACTGTCAACCCCAATGGTGTCACACCAAAGACGGAAACTTGTGTTAAAGAGGGTACATTGAAACTCCCAGAATTCTATGACACAGTTAAGACTCTCGATCAAACAGTTGATGTAGACTACTACCTTCCAGGATGTCCACCACCAACTAAGCTAATCGCGGCAGCTATAGATGCTATTGCAAGCAATAATTTGCCCCCAAAAGGCTCAGTGCTAGCACCGCTTAAAGCAGTCTGTGATGAATGCCCACGCAAACGTGATAACAAAAAAATCGGTAAAATCTATCGTGTATACGAAAAATCACCCGATCCAGATATTTGTCTTCTTGAACAAGGTATACTCTGTATGGGGCCTGCAACAAGAAGCGGTTGTGGTGCGCAATGTCTAAATGTTAATATGCCTTGTACAGGCTGTGGAGGAAAAGCCCCTAATGTTCCAGAGCAGGGTGCCGCCATGATTTCTGCTTTAGCATCAATATTGGGTTACGACGGCGTTGAAGGCAAAGAGACGTATACAGAGAAAGAAATTGAAGAATTGATTAATCAAGTCAAAGACCCGGCTGGAACATTTTACATGTATAGTTTACCAGCTTCTATCCTCAAACGAAAGGTGATTAAAAAATGAAAGAAATCCTAATTGATCCAATAACCAGACTTGAAGGACATGGAAACGTATCCATATTCCTCAATGAAAAAGGTGACGTTGAAAATGCTTATCTTAAAATTCCAGAATTTCGTGGATTCGAAAAATTCTGTATTGGCCGAAAAGCAGAGTTAATGCCACAGCTAACCAGCCGCATCTGTGGTGTCTGCCCAGTTGCACATCACTTTGCTGGAACTAAAGCATTAGACCAAGCGTTTACTGTTGAACCGCCATCGGCAGCTAAGAAACTCCGTGAACTCATGTATATGGCTTATATCGTATATGACCATACACTTCATTTTTACTACTTAGGTGGTCCAGATTTCATCGTTGGTATAGACGCTCCACCGGAAAAACGAAATATTCTAGGGGTAATCGAAAAAGCAGGTATGGATGTAGCCAAAGATGTCATAAAACACCGTGCATACGGTCAAAAAATCACTGAGATCATCGGTGGCAAAGCAACTCATCCTGTTTGTGGATTACCAGGTGGAATCTCTAAGCCTCTTAACGAAGCTAATCGTCAAGAAATCGAACGTATGGCCGCCTCATGTCAAGACTTTGCTCAGTTTACACTTAAACTCTTCCATGACGTTGTACTTAACAACGCCAAATATGTAGGTTTAATCAAGAGCCAGACATACAGTATGCCAACGTATTACATGGGTTTAGTTGATAAGAATAACAAAGTGAATTTTTATGACGGCAAAGTCCGAGTAGTTGATCCTAAAGGTCAAGAATTCCTAAAGTTCGATGCACAAGACTACCTCAACCATATCGGCGAACACGTTGAAGAATGGACCTACAGCAAATTTCCATACCTAAAAGCTGTTGGTTGGAGAGGACTGACTGCCGGTGCAGACAATGGTATTTACCGTGTGGGTCCCTTGGGTCGGTTGAATGCTTCTGAAGGTATGGCAACTCCGTTAGCACAGGCAGAATACGATCAAATGTACAAGACTTTTGGCTGTAAACCTGTTCATAGCACCCTTGCATTCCATTGGGCAAGACTCATTGAGTTATTGTATGCAACAGAACGGGCTATGGAACTCGTTAAAGACTCAGAAATCACTAGCACAAACGTACGCAATAAACCAGGTGCACCAACTGAAGGTGTGGGCATCGTTGAAGCCGCAAGAGGAACACTGATTCACCACTATACTCTTGATAAAAATGCTTTGATATCAGACGTTAACATGATTGTTGCCACAACCAACAATTATCCGTCGATATGTATGAGCATCCGAGATGCGGCAAAAGGGTTAATCCATAATGGTAAAGTCGAAGAGGGTATTCTTAACATGGTTGAAATGGCATTTCGCGCATATGATCCATGTTTTGGATGTGCAACACATACAGCAGTCGGCCAAATGCCTCTTACTGTGGAAGTTTTCGACTCCCAGAAACAGTTAATACGTAGATTGAGCCGTTAGGTCTCTAACTCTTTTTTGTTTTTTCTTCTTGTAACCTTTATGTTTTTGTATGTTTGTTTTTTGGTTGATCTCTTATGGCTGATACTGTTGAGAAAGATTTGAAAGATTGGTTAGCTGATAAAAAACGTGTTGTCGTAGTAGGCGTTGGTAACCCGATTCGTCAAGACGACAATGTGGGTCTAAAAGTTCTCGCAGGGTTGCAGGGTAAACTGCCCAGTAATGTGGGTCTTTTTGAATGCGAAATGGTTCCTGAAGGATATCTTTTGGATATCGAGGAGTTTAAGCCTTCTCATGTGCTTCTAATAGATGCTGCCGTTTTAGGTCGTAAACCTGGTGACGCCGATCTTGTTAAAGTGACAGAGGTTGCGGTGTTTTCTGCCGTTTCGTCGCATAGACTGCCGTTAAGGCTCTTCTGTGAATACATAGAAAAATCGACTGGAGCAAAGATCCGCTTGCTGCTGATAGAGCCAAAGACGATGGAGTTCGGAGAGGAATTAAGTCCTGAATTGCAGGTTGCAGCAGAGAATTTAACTCAAACACTGCTTAAATTGCTTGGGTAGATTCTTTTCTTTTAAACACATAATCTGTAATCATTAACTTTTTACCATGTGTATAATGAGTTTTTCGAATTTCAATTTGATCTTTAGTAACCCATTTGGCGTGTATGATTTCTTCGTTTTCTTGGTCTTCAAATCCTCCACGCCATTTTAATTCAAGAAAAGTATCGTCCTTCCATTTGCCAACATGGTCTCGGATTTCTCCTTCTGGAGTTATGTTGAAAA
>JAAZFA010000200.1 GCA_012511995.1 Thermoproteota archaeon
CTAATGTTATCCTATGTAACGCATATCGATAAGACATACCTAATTTTTTTGCTGCCTCTAGTATGGAATGCTGCTGATCAATTTCCTCTAATAACCTAACTAAGCCATCACCAAAGACTGCTTCGTTCTTATCATTTACCATCCAGAGCTTAAATCGATAACTTAATGGACACATGTCGTTTACCATATCCTATTTTGCGTGTTTAGAGACTTAAGCTTAATGTTTTTTTCTACAATCAGAGAAAGTTATATGCTTGTTTACGATTTGTAGTAGTCAACTGTAGCTAGCAAGCCTTTTATAGCATATATATTGTATATACGATTAATACCCATCGGGATAGCCATTTAAAAGGAGACTAGAAAAGTGCGACAAAACAGCGTTCCAGACCCGGAGAAAATCAACAGAGTAGTAGAAAAAAAAGTGCTCAATCAAATAACAAAAAAAATCACCATATATGCCCCCGATATAGCAGCAAAAGCGCATCCAGGTCAATTTGTAATTTTTAAAATACGTTCAGACAGCGAGCGAATACCCCTAACTCTATCATCATGGGATAAAGAAAAAGGCACCATATCACATGTCTTCCAAGAAGTAGGCTACTCAACCATTGAAATGGGCTCTCTCCATTTAGATGATAAAGTCATGCATGTCGCCGGTCCCTTAGGGAACCCAAGTGAGATCAAAAAATTCGGTACAGCCGTCGTTGTATGCGGAGGTTTGGGCACAGCCGTTGCTTACCCAGTAGCCAAAGCCCTCAAGGAGGCAGGTAACAAAGTCATCACTATCATGGGCGCTAGAAACATAGAACTTTTTATCTTAGAGGACGAGATGAAAGCGGTATCCGATGAAGTTTACTATACCTCAGACGACGGTACTAAAGGCCAAAAAGGCTTTGTCAGCGACGTAATGAAAGCACTTCTTGAAAAAGACACAAAAATCGACATCGTTTTCGCGATAGGTCCCCCAATTATGATGATGGTAATCGCAGACATTACTCGCCCATATAATATTAAAACCATCGCAAATCTCAATCCTATTATGGTAGATGGTATGGGCATGTGTGGGGCATGTCGAGTCTCAATCGACGGAAAAACGCAGTTTGCCTGTGTAGACGGTCCCGAATTTGACGCTCACAAAGTAAATTTTAAAGAACTTATGCAGCGGCTAAAAAGCTACTGCACTGAAGAAAAGAATTTAGCACTATCCATACAAAAAAGAGGAGAGGACAATTGTAGATGTCACGGCAACTAAACCAAACAGCCACCAATAATCGGATTACAGCGATTGAAGTCCCAAAACAAGAACCATATGCACGTACTAAAAACTTCAAAGAAGTCGTATTAGGCTACACTGAAGAGCAAGCCATAGCTGAAGCATCGCGCTGTCTAAATTGTGCTAACCCAAAATGTGTAGAAGGTTGCCCAGTTGGGGTGCCTATACCTACATTCATCAAACTTATCAAGCAAAACGATTATACAGGTGCCATTAAAAAAATAAAAGAACGCAATAGCTTACCTGCGATTTGTGGTCGTGTATGCCCTCAAGAAGAACAATGTCAACGAAACTGTATCTTAGGAAAAAGAGGCGACGCAGTTTCTATTGGTCGCCTAGAGCGATTTCTGGCTGATTTAGAACGCGAAAGAGGTATCGATATACCGAAGGTTCCCGCGAGCAACGGCAAAAAAGTAGCGGTGGTCGGAGCAGGCCCCGCTGGTTTGACTGTAGCCGCAGATTTAGCAAAGCTAGGCTATCCAGTTACTATTTTTGAGGCTCTTCACAAAGGCGGTGGCGTTCTAGTCTATGGTATCCCCGAGTTTAGACTACCGAAATACATAGTTCAAGCTGAGATAGACTACATTAAAAAGTTAGGTGTGGAACTTCGACCTGATGCCCTAATAGGTAGATTGTTTACAATTGACGAATTACTTGCTCACGGTTACCAAGCAGTGTTCATAGGTACAGGTGCTGGTTTACCCAAATTCCTTGATGTTCCAGGTGAGAATTTGAATAGAATTTATTCTGCAAACGAGTTCTTAATCCGTGTAAATTTGATGAAAGCATTTAATTTTCCTCAATCCAAAACTCCTATACACGTGGGCAAACGAGTTGCAGTTATAGGCGGTGGCAACGTAGCGCTTGATTCTGCGCGGTGCGCTCTACGTTTAGGTGCTGAAAATGTCACGATTTTCTATAGACGAACAAGAAATGAAATGCCTGCTCGAGAAGAAGAAATTTCTAATGCTGAAGAAGAGGGAATATATTTCAAGTATCTAAGTACCCCCATAAAATTCATCGGTGATGAAGAGGGAAACGTAAAATCAATGGTAACGATCTCTATGCGACTCAGTAACGCTGATGATTCGGGGAAACATCGTGTAGCACCCATAGAAGGTTCAGAAGTGAAAATGGACATTGACACTGTAATCGTTGCTATTGGTCGTACTCCTAATCCAATCATTCAAGGTACAACACCTGGTTTAAAAACTATCAAAGGCGGCATAATTGCAAGCGATCAAACTTTTAAAACCAGTATTGATGGGGTTTATGTTGGAGGCGACATTGCAACAGGCGAAGCAACTGTTATCAGCGCAATGGGTACAGGGAAAACTGCTGCAAAAGCAATTCACGAGTATCTCTCAAACTCCAAAAATAGTGTTAAAATAAGGTTTTAGCTCACCTTTATCCTTTTTATTTAAGGGTCTCCTAAAAACACAATTCATTTGTAGAAACAAAAGAGAGAAATCAAAGAAAAGGGTTGTGTTTTTAATGGAATGCTTTATGTTTCATAGAATATTGGATTTCTACAATGCTGTAGATGTTTAAGTATGTGCCGTATCTGCCTGTAGTCAGCGGCAAACTAATGGGAATGATGAGCTTACCGCCCGTCTTATGGCACAATTAAAAACGGAAAAAGCTACATAAAACCAAAATAGAAAGTGTCCAGAAAGTTCTCAATACTTAATTTTTTGTTCGTCAAAGGATTCAGGGGTCGCTACCTTAAACGCACGGTTGACTGCTATTTCTGAAATGCTAAAGGTGCAGTGTGAGATGCGTTTTATGTTGTCACGTATAGAGCAGATGCCGCAGACAAGTTCCGGGCTCTTCTGTTGTCCGATGAAGGCTTTGGAGGTGATTTCTACATCGAGTTTTTCTAGTTTTTGTCGGTGCTTCATTATATCTACGGCGGCAGTAACATCTTTAGAGAAAACCGCTTGAACTGCTTTTACATAGAGGTCGATAACTTCTGTTCCTGTGTCAATCATGAGGCTTAATACGTCTTCTGGTATTGTTTGTTTTGCTCCATTTAGCATGATTATATGTTTAGTGATTTCTGCGGCGTAGTCTGAAGCGTGTTCCATTCGGGAAACAAGCATTTGATGATCCATACAATCCAATGGGTCAATATGCAATTCCTTAGCTAAGTTAGGGTCTTGAGCAGCGTTTCGTAGTATTCTATTAATAAAGAAAGCAAAATGATCAACATCATCATCAAGTGAAAAAGATGATTTAGCTAATGCCACGTCATTGTTTTTTAACGCTGTAAGTGCTCCCTCACACATTGACCGTGAAATAAGATGCATGCGTTGGATTGCTTGTTCCAGCGACGCTTTGGATTCATCCATAAGGTTTTGTATATAGACATATTTTGGTTCTGCTTCCATTACTCGCATGTAGAGTCGACCAGCCATGTTGCGAATGGCTTTCGTTTGAGGTACTGTAAATACGTTTTCTGAAGAAAGCATGATCCCTGAGTAGCCATTAAGGAAGGAACCTAAAATTTTTTGGGTAATAAAAATTTCCTCTTCGTTTTGGCTGATGCCTAAGGTAATTTCTTTCGGTTCAGTTTTTTTAAGGTTGCGGGGGTAGATGAGTAGTGAGCGGTCCTTTTGGATACTGAACGCGACGGTCTCTCCTTTCTTAAGGTCGTTAAGTTGCATCCATTCTTTTGGCAAAGATACGACCAATGATGATTTGCCCAGTGACATAATTTTTCTTTCCATGCATCAAGCCTTCAATGTATTTACCGTTAATACAATAAATACACTGTCAAAGGGAATATATACTCTTGTGATAAATGATGGTTTTTAGTAGTTATTCAGCTATAATAGTTGTTGTTAAGTTCAGTATTATAACTTATTTTATTTGATTGTTATTGCAGATTATATTAATGCCACTTGGTGTGTCGATTGTAAATCCTGAGAGTAAAAAGATGTTCACCACTACGCTACAAAGAAAACGTTGAAAACCTGGCTGATTGTTCATGGCTGTACGATTTGAGGCCTGTGAACGTTGATTGGAAGGATGCAGAGCAAGTTAAGTCAGAAGGCAGACAAATAGGCCTGATAGCAGAAGAAGTCAACACAATATATCCACAACTAACATGGCATGATAACGAAGGCAAACCTGAAGGTGTTCACTATGAGTGACTCGGCGTACCCCTGTTTGTTGAAGTCAAAAAAACTGCGCAACCGCCTTGAAGCAATAGAAAGCCAGCTTAAACAAAACCAGACAGCAGCATATCACACACGTTATCAATGTTGAAAGGTGGCAAAAGCATTGACTGATTGAAACCAAAACGAAGCTTCACCTGTCATGCAGCAGATTGGCATATTGAACTTACGCATCAACGACATGATGATCCAGCTCAATACTGTCATAAAGACGATGCTGGAAGAGAACACAGCGTTAAAGAAGGAAAACGCTGAGTTGAAAGCCATACATGAGAAGGCAAGCAATTCCTAGAAACTTGCCCAAACCCTATTTTTTATTTTTCCACGCAAAAACCACAACTATGAGGATAAGCAGAAGGGCGATAGTGATGAGCACCGCTGCTATGGCAATCTCGCCCCAACTCAAACCAAACAAAACGGCATTCTCAGGGATAGGATGGATTAGCATTGATGTTGTCGAATTCTGGGAAGATGGCGTATTCGTGGTTGTTGGAGTAGTACTCCCACCTATGGTTATTGTTTGAGTGTTGCTCCAGTCGCTATATTGGCCTATAAAATGGTATTGCTTATCTCGATAATACATGTAGCCTGTTATTGATTGCATTTGGACATCAAGAGGTACGCTCTGAGGAACCCTCCAGACTCCAGGGATTTTTATAGTCACGGTAGTATTTTCGGCGTTTGATTGGGAAAAAGCGGGGGCAGAAGGTCTCTGC
>JAAZFA010000201.1 GCA_012511995.1 Thermoproteota archaeon
CCGATGCAGCTGTTATGCGTTCCGCACTTTCCCTACAAGAAAAAAACTTCCTAACCATACAGGCTGCAACACGTAACATAATTAAACTTACAACTGAAGGCCAATCCTACGCAAAAACCGTTCTGCCAGAGCGAAAACTCATTCAAGCCGTTATTGGATTGGGCGGTACTACAAACTTGGACAAAGCCGCTCGGCAAGCTAACCTAGAGCGGCAGTTTGTACAGATTGCTCAAGGATGGATAATCCGCAAGAAATGGGCAGCCTATGATTCAAAAAACAATACCTTAACTATACTACAAGACAAGATACCAGTCGAGGGTTGTGACGAAACCTTACTTAAGTATCTCCGAGAAAGAGAACAGATAGCTCTTGATGACCTTAGTAAGGAGTTAAAGGATGCAGCAGAACAACTTAAAAAGCGCAAACTTGTAACTATCGAACTTAAAACTACTCGGGTGCTAAGAATTAACGAAGAGGGAAAAAAAGCTGCAGTCAAAGCTATGATTGCTACCCCTGAAATATCTAAACTCACACCTGAAATCATAATTACTGGAAAATGGCGACAAACTAAATTCCAAAAATACAATATAGAAGCCCCTGTGGCAAAGACATGGCCAGGTAAAAAACATACATACCTAAGCTTTCTTGACGATGTCCGCTCAAAACTGGTGCAACTAGGCTTTCAGGAAATGATAGGTACACAGGTTGAAACCAGTTTCTTCAATTTTGATGCATTAAACGAGCCACAAGATCATCCTGCACGTGAGCCTACAGATGTCTTCTACATAAAAGACCCCAAATACGGTTCACTGGAAACACACGCCAGAGCTGTTGAACAAGTTAAGCAGACACATGAAAATGGCTGGATCACCGGTTCCCCAGGATGGGGTACCAAGTACAGCCTTGAAGTAGCCCAGAGGCTGATTCTTCGCAGTCAAGGCACCTGCCTAAGCGCTAGAACCTTAGAGAGCGGCAGATATGGTATACCCAGCCGTCACTTTGCCATCGCTCGCGTTTACCGCCCTGAAATTACTGATCGTACACACCTAAGCGAATTCAACCAAATTGAAGGCATTATAATAGATGAAACACTGACACTACGCGATCTTTTAGGAGTTTTGGGCAAATTCGCAATGGAGATCGCAGGTGCAGAGAAGGTTCGTTTCAAACCAGATTATTTCCCATTCACTGAACCCAGCGTAGAACTCAGCGCTTACAAAGAAGGCTACGGCTGGATTGAATTCGGCGGTTCAGGTATTTTCCGTCCTGAAGTCACTGAACCCTTGGGTGTTAAAGTCCTTGTTATAGCATGGGGACTGGGCATAGACCGACTTTTTATGATGCATTCAGGAATTAACGACATCAGGATGATTTTTAGCCAAGACCTTGATTGGCTCCGTAAAAAACAGGTGACTTAAGATGCCCACACTCGACATAAAATACACAGAATTACAAAACCTCTTAAAGATCGAATTAAAAAAAGACATTGAAAAACTAGACGATATATTAGCTAACGTGAAGGCGGAAGTCAAAGGCTTTGACGAGAAAGAAAATGTAGTTACTGTCGAATTCAAAGATACAAACCGCCCTGACCTCTGGAGCGTCGAAGGTTTAAGCCGAGCTCTAAGAGGCTATTTGGGACAAGGAAAAGGCATTAAATCATACTCAGTTGAAAAATCCACAGTGAACATTAATGTTGATCCCAAAGTTTTTGGTATCCGCCCTTTCATCTGCTGTAGTATCATTAAAAACATCCATCTCTCAGACGACACTATCAAAGGTATTATGCATCTTCAAGGAAAACTAGACCAGACCAACGGCAGAAACAGACAGAAAACCAGTACCGGCATATACAATCTTGACTTAATCAAGCCACCAATTCTCTATACAGCAGTAAAACCATCAGATGTGAGCTTTGTACCATTGGGATTCACCGAAAAAATGCCGCTTGATGAAATATTAGAGTGTCACCCAAAAGGCCAAGAATACGGTTACATCGTAAAGAAGAATTCCATATACCCAATTCTCATTGACTGTGAAGGTAATGTTCTCTCATTCCCACCCATTATTAACTCTAATGACTTGGGCAAAATCACTGAGAAATCACGCAACCTCTTGGTAGAAGTTACAGGAACCTTACACAAAACAGTGCTAGATACACTAAACATAGTAACATTAGCATTAATCGACCGCGGAGGGAAAGCTTACAACGCAGCAATCCACTACCCTACTAACGGTCAATATACAGAAAAAACCGTAATTACACCCAACTTTAACGACAGACGTTTTAACCTTAGCGTAGGAGAAACTAACAAACTCTTGGGATTGCAACTATCAGCGACAGAGGTTACTGACCTATTGGGTATTGCTGGCTTAGACGTTGAAAAGGCTACTAAGGATCATCTGACAGTCTTGGTTCCATGTTACCGCGTTGATATAATGCATCAAGTTGATATCATCGAAGACGTTGCCATCGCATACGGTTACAACAACATCAAACCTCTATGGCGCGAACTCCCAACCTCCGGTAAAGCAAGCCCTGACCAACAACTAATCAGCATCGCCCGCGACCTTATGGTGGGTTTAGGCTACCAAGAAATTCTCAACACGACACTAACCAACCACGAAACACTCTTCCAAAAAATGAAAACACAACCGACTAAACTAATAGAAGTAACCAACCCAAAAGTGATAACCATGACTTGCCTACGAAACCAGCTATTACCTGGCTTGATAGAATTCCTCAGTGCCAACCAATCAGTTGAATTCCCCCAGAAAATCTTTGAACTAGGCAAAGTTACCATACCAGACGAAACCAAAGAAACCAGAACCAGAGATGAGAATTGGCTTGCAGCAAGCACCACTCACCCAAGCGCAGACTTTAGTGAAATTAAATCCACTTTAGACTCGTTTATGACTAATTTCGGCGTAGAATGGCAAATAAAAGAAACAATGCATCCAAGCTTTCTGGAGGGAAGAGTAGGTAAAATCTTTGTCGACGACACAGAAGTAGGCTTGGTCGGTGAAGTACACCCTGCTGTATTGGAAGCATGGAAGCTTGAAAATCCGGCTGCCGCGTTTGAACTACAATTTCAAACTTTAATTGATACGAAACTCGTGAAGAAACAGTAGCTATACTACATTTGCCAACAGACTCGCTTCTACTTTCTTTATTACTGCCTCATCTAAGCCGATTTCATGAAGCATCTTATTTAGTAATCGAGTATCTACGTGTCGACAGTTTGGATCCTTGCAGATATAGACCTCTGTTGAGAATTTGTATGTGTCCGAACGACAACTTGGACATTTAGAATACATAATAATCAACAATAATACTTGGTTAGTTATCGGATTAATTCTTTTTGGAAAACTCCAATGTATAGTTATCCTTTATTTCAGTTTTTGTTCCTTTGGATGG
This sequence comes from Thermoproteota archaeon, assembly GCA_012511995.1. Taxonomy (GTDB): domain Archaea; phylum Thermoproteota; class Bathyarchaeia; order Bathyarchaeales; family Bathycorpusculaceae; genus Bathycorpusculum. Next base: position 3,419 of record JAAZFA010000201.1, read on the forward strand.
ATCTATGTCTAGTATGGAAACGATTGCTTGATGTGAAAGTTATAAAAAAGCCTCAAATAGACCGCAATACAACTCCGTAGCTATGTTATCAAAAGTAGTCGTACTTAACACAGTTAGTCATCCCAACTGAACAACCAGGTGACTTCAATATGTAAAAAAATTTTGTTAAAAAGAATTATGCGATCTGTATACTTTTGTCAAGAGCAGCAGCGATATTTTTTTCAACAATACGTTTAAGGTTACTTATTTTGTCGACAGTTTCTTGATACGTGTTTGCTTTGACAGATTCGTGAGTTTCCACACTGGTTTTTCGAGCTTTAAGCTGGATAATTTGTTCTTGATACTGTGCAAGGTTACGGTTAACTTCATCAAGCTTAGCGGATGATAAGAGGTCATCACGAGTTTGAGCTAATTCTTTAAAACGCTCCTGTTGATTAGCTAGTAAATCGTTTTGAAGGATTTCCTTAGTGGTTTGTTCAGCTTTTCGTGCTTTATCAGGTTTAAGTTTTAACTTATCTTTAGCTATCAAACTTTCAAGTTTTAGGAGAACCTCTTTTAGGAGTGGATAACCATTCTGCTCTTGAGCCAATGCCTCGAAGGGATTATCTATATATTGATTTACTTTAGCAAGTTCATCAGGAGTTATGCCGCCGCCTCCACCAGAAATTGCTAGCGCTTGCATCTTGATAAATGGTTTTTGTAGATGCCGCAAAGTATTTTTTAGTTCATTGTTTAGGTTTTCGATTTCTATATTAATTAGTTTTAATTTGTTAATTGGACCTTTATTTTGCAACGCGTAAATTTTTTCTTCTAAATCGGCAATTTCTTGTTCAATGGGAATTCGTTCGTTTTTTATATTGTCTTTATCTTCTTGGATAGTTAAGAGGTGTTTTTCTATTCCTTGTAAGTCGTTTAACTGTTGTAGTGCTTCTTCGAGTGTTTTAGCTTTAACATATTCTTTGGTGACGTAATCGTTTAGGTAAGTGTATGTTTGTTTAGCTTTTTCGTAGGTTGCAAGAAATTTTCGCCGATCCATTATGAAGAAAGGTGAGATTCTTGGGAACCAGTTTTTGAGGTCTATTTCTGTTACTAAGAAAACTCGTTGAATTTCCTGCACATATTTGTTTATGGAGTCATAGGTAACATGTTCTGGAGCGGTCAATTTTTTGAAGCGATCTATAAAGAGGCGTGCAAGCTTGTTTAATGCTCGAGCACGATTGTAGACTTTCATGTTACGTTTTTCGATTTCTTTTGTGCTGGCATCGAGTAAAGATTTACTGACTTCCATTATCGCCTGCACTTGAAGGTTCATATCGTCTCGTAGCTTTTTGGCTTGAGCATTTACAGGGGTTAATACGGCGACCGTTTGACTTTCCAGCCATCGTTTAGCATCTAGCGAAGTTGAGAATTGTATTGTTGTTTCCATCAAGACGCCTCACTTACTAACTGCTTGTATTAGGGCTTTATGTATTTTCCCAAATTCTGGACTTAAGCCCCAATTGTGAACCGAGCTTAAGAAGTGAAATACGAGTTTAGCCTATCTAAACTACTTATTTTTAAGTAGTTACCCTTAGTTTACCATTGAAAAAGGTTAGTTTATGATTTAAGATAGCTCATTTAGTGCAGCCCTTCTTAGATTATCAAAAGCTAATGAGGTGCTACAAATAGCGCTTAAGCTAAAAACGACACGTATAGTTCCATAAACGTATTTTTAAGAGCTAAGATTGCTTACAATTACTTACCGTTAGCGGATGCTATCTTCAAAACGTATAAGCGCTTTAACTCGCGCAACATTTTAGTCAGTAAGCGTATTAACGGGCAACCATCGACTTAAGCCGAGTTCTAATCTGCACTGCATATAACAGGCGTTAAAACTTGCAAAAAGCGCCCATAAGTCTTTACGCCAGTCTAAGTAAAAGCGCTACTACAGCCCATCTTGCTTAGTTTTCCGATATTCTAGTAAATTTCGCTCTACGGCTTAGCGGTTAAATCGTAACAAACTTCGCAGGTTAGTTCTCTCCATTTTTTTATTTTACACAGCTTCAGTCACCCGACCTTAGCGTAAACCGTTTAAAAAGTTGGTAAATTTGCAAACCACAAAAAAACTTGCTATCCAAACCAAAAACCGTCCAGTTTTCTGCATTCCAAGAAACTTGAAATATCCAGCGCAAGAAGGGAGACAAAATGTTTGAGTACCGCCACAAAAACCGAAAATACGTCATCATAGAGGTCGCCGACATATTCTACGCCCAAAACAAAGCCGAAGAAATTCCTGACGAAACGCTTCAACCTGACGAGTATAAAGCTTGAGTAAAAGTCGAAGACAGAGCAACCCGCAAAGTAATACGCCGTATCGTACAAAAGACCAAGAAAGAAAACTTTGTTCTAAAGCGTTTCCTAAACAATCAACAAGCTGACCAGGTAGCCAAAAAGCCTCTATCGCTGGGATTGAACGGCGTGTATCTTCTAATTTTTGTTGACAGAGGTGCTCGCTAATGAAGACAAAAGCAGTTCAAGACTTCCTGGACTATCAGACAAACGGCGGAACCGAAAAAGCATACAAGAAAAGCGTTTCAATGTTCATCCAGTACCTAACCAAGAAGCTCGAATACCCCGTAACAGGCGACGAGATTATTGCTCGACGTAGACTCGATGTTAAATCCGAAACTTACGAGATGGAAAACACAATAATGCTTTTCAAGCAATGGGCAAAGTTTCAGCCTCTAGAATCAAACCCAGATGAAACCGTATCTGAGCGTACAACCGTTAATTGGACAGTCGGCGTTAGAGCCTTTTTTGCTTATCACCGCTTAGACCTAAAACTCAGACGCATGGAAAACAAAAAACTACAAAGTGCAGTAGCCAGAACGGAGAAGTACAAGTTTTCAACCGAAGACCTACAAAAAATGGACAAGTACGGCGACGTTACCGAAAAATACATTATTCGAGTCGGAAAAAGCTTAGGTTTACGTAACATTGACTTCAGACGCCTAAAGCGTGGCGATGTCGAACCATACATTAACCGTCCAGCACCCGTCTGCATCGACCCCTACATGACAGTCAAAGAACACGTCAACGCTTGCTCCTTTCTTGACAACGACGCCATAGAAATAATAAAACTACGCCTCGAAGAAATGAACCATAAAGGCAAAACCAAACCCATTGATAGATTATTCACTCAAAAACCCAAGCAGCTTTCACGTATTCTAAGAAAACTCTGTGACTTAGCAGGCATAATCAC
>JAAZFA010000202.1 GCA_012511995.1 Thermoproteota archaeon
AGGGTAGATTGGGAAAAACGTTTTGATTTCGTCTATAAGATGGCAAAAAATCAAACCGTCACTGCCACGATGGGGGTTACGCCTGTTATCCTATCATTTGCGAGATACATTAAACGTCGTTATGGCAAGTTACCTCGGGATATTTGGAAGCCGCAAGCATTGTTCTGTACTAGTGTTAGGAAAATCCAGTTTAAATATGGACCAATCTTGCAGAAGTATTATGGAAATGTTCCAATTGTTGAAATGTATACAGCCACTGAAGGCGTATTTGGACAACAATTGGATGATAACCCCTACATTACGCCTAATTATGATGCGTATCTTTTTGAAGTTGTAACAGGGAAGGGTGTTAAAATGCTCCATGAATTAAAACGTGGTGAATGGGGGCGTTTGGTTTTGTCTTCATGTATGTTGCCAAGATATGATATCGGTGACATGATAGAGTCTGCGGGGGGGAATTATTTTCGTATCTTTGGAAGAAATAGTTTATGGACTGTTCTTGAACATAGGCTGTACCGTGCGTTTCTCGGTTGGTTGCTTTAACGTGGAACGGGTGAATGTTTACGAGCTGTCAAAGCTATGTAGATTGCTCCGATTATGATTATTATTCCGATTATTAAGAGCATGATTGCCCAGTTTTGACCGGTATCAGGCAGGGCGTTGCTTAGTTGTAACACAGAGAATAAACCGATAGTGATTAAAATCAAGCCACCGATCAAATAGCCTACAAATCCGCGTTCGCCTTTTTCTTGTTTTTCTCGATGTTCATTTTTTTCTTTTTTTTCGGCTTTCTCGTTACGGCGGTAGGGCTGAACGGGTGGCGGTGTTCCTTTAAGTGAGGCTCCACAGTGGGGGCAAAAAGCCATGGATTCATCGACTTTGTTGCCACATTTTGGACAAAACGACATTTGTTTTAACCTAAATATTTGTAATCAGTTCTTAATATTTAAAACATGCACCAAATCCTTTTAGAGAAACGTATATCTAACATATAATGGAAAATTTTTAGTGGAGACGACAGCTTGAACAATTTTTCTAGAGACTACGGGTTAACAGAAAAACGAAAAGAAAGTTTGCTATCAGCAATTTACATTGGTTCCATCTTTATCGCTTTAGCGGTGATTTTTATTGCGCATTTTCCCGCTAACCTATGGGATAAACTTGTGGATTTCTTCATGTCTCTTACGTTGGCGCCTATTCCTGGAACAGGTGGTGTTGCGTTGCCTGCGCCCTCTAATCCGGCGGCTCATACAGATCTATACATGGCGGCTTTTGAATTTGCAATTGCCATTGGTGTAGTTGAAATAGTCATTCTTTTATTGAGGATCAGGCTGAATTCACCTGTTGCACGCAAGGCTGAAACCATTGAAAACGTCGTTTTATGGCTTGGAACCAGTTACCTAATAATTACCTATTTAGTCAACATGACGATTGCTGGAGAATGGTTTGTGTTTTGGGCAGGGGTTGTTTTAATCTTTGGATTGGCTTTACTTGCGCGTTCTTTTGTGCTATTAGCTCAACGGTAAGTTTATTTTTTCTTTATCTCGAGTTTCCACCAAAGTCCAAGCACTTGCCAAAACATGTTCCAGGAATCTTTTGCTAGGTTTACCTTGGTGTCTTTGCCACTGTGCCACTCTACGGGAATTTCTTTTATCTTGTAGTCTTGTTGATGTGCGCGTACCATGATTTCAGTATCCCAAAACCAATGGGTTGCCTGCACTGTGGATAATAATTCGAGTAGAGATTCTTTTTTAAATGCTTTAAATCCACATTGGTGATCCCGCAGTTTTGAGCCCAGCATATGTCTAACGAGTGAGTTATACATCTTGGAACTAAAGCCTCTGCTGAAACTGCGTGACGCTCTGCTTTCAGGTAACATTCGTGAACCTGTTGAAAAATCGTAGCCTTCAACCGATATGGCTTCAACGAGCGGTTGTAGGTAATGAAGGTCAGTTGCTAAATCTAAATCCATGTAAACTAACACTTCACCATGGCTGTTGCGAAATGCATTGTTGAGGGCTGTACCGCGACCTAGTCTTGTTTCGCGGTGGATATGGCGAACACAAGAATATTTTGTTGATAGTTCTGTTGCAATTTCAGCTGTTCCGTCTTGGCTGCCATCTTCAGCTATTATGATTTCATAGGAATCGGCAAAGGTAGTTAGTGTTTGGATGGTTTTCTCTACAGCTGGACACAGATAGTGGACTTCGTTGTAGGCAGGAAGAACCACAGAGACTTGAACAGAGTTAACATTATTTTTTTCTATCATGACCCAAAGTACCAGCTTGGGAACCATTTCAAATTCTTTATGTATTCTACTGTTGTGGGTGCGCCTGAAATTACAGGGTAGAACCACAAGAACAATACTACTACGATGGCAAATATGGCTATTACGACGATTTTAGCTACTGGTTTATGCCAGTACTTGTTAATGAAGTACGTTATTGCTAGACATAACATGGGAACTGCACTGTAGTAGTGGTAGATGTATGCTGCTCGACCGATGAAAATGTAGGGTAACCATGCGAAGCCAAATACTACAACTATGAAAAGTGCTGAGGCATCCCAACCGTTTCCATGTATGTTAAAGACCTGCTTTAATGGAGATTTTTTGATTATGTTGGTTACTAATTGTGGGATATGGAAGGCATATATTGTTAGGGAAATTATAGCAGCAAATCCAATCCACCAAACTGCAGGGTTACCAAATGCAGATATGGTTGAGATTGTG
>JAAZFA010000203.1 GCA_012511995.1 Thermoproteota archaeon
CGCCACAGACGACGACCCATAATAAGCCTTAGACCCAGCAAACGTTGCAAACACCGTGTACGCACCAGAAATATCAGGAGTCCAAGAGAAAGTAAAGAACCCATTTGAATCAGAAGTCGTTGTACCAATGTTTCTGAAATTACCATTAGCATCAATGACATCTAAAGACACCGGAACACCAGTAGCATTGTTTGGACGAACAAACTGTTTCCAAACATACAGCATCCAGTCACTCTGACTGTCATCAGAAACAACAGGAACACCATTAGGGAAACGTGCAGTCATACCGTAATCAAATAAACCAGGCGAAATATCATTCACAAAGCCCGTAATAGTCACTCCACCGCCAGCACCATTAGAAGCAGCAAGTGTAGTCTTTGTAGGACCCTTACCGATTGCATAGACACGCTGGTCATAAGTATCCATAGTAGCAATTATACTATCACCAATAACACCATTACCACCCCAACGAGTATTACGGAACATACCGTTAATACGCCAAATCTCAGCACCATTAGAAGCATCAATACAAATTTGTGGTGCACCCCTAGGTAATGGTTGTTCAGCCGAGTGTTCAAGCGTACCTAAATAGACCTTATCATCCGCGATGAGGGTAATCCAACCCCACCAGTAATAGCCAGTAACAAGTTCACTATACGGGTCACTTATATTATAAGTCCAAACAGTTGTGCCATCGCCTAAATCGTAAGCATAGAGAATACCAGCTACACCTACTGAAAACAATTTGTCATAAGCGAAATACCAAGTGTGTTCTGCAGCACCCCAGCCGTATGCATCAGCATAATTCTCAGACTCAGTTTCCCAGAGAAATTGACCTGTTTCTACGCTAAAACCATAATGTTTTCGAAGCTCCTTATTCCAAACTGCAATAACACCGTCTTCAATGTTGTCAGTCGCACCTGTATAGTGTATAGTGTTTGTGCCGTCGAACCATTCGTCTGGCGCAGACCATGTTTGATCAAAAAGCAGCGTTGACTGTGTAGAATCCTTGTTTAGACCCACTGTATCGAGTCCCCATATTCGAACTTCAGTTTGATTGAAGAATGCACCAACTACTCGGTCGGTTGGATATAGCTTGATTGATTGAGAACCCAAAGCTGATACCGCGCGTAAGCCACTTGGGATACTAACGTTCCATGTATAGGATCTGGGATTTGCTCCGTCTAAGCCGGGACCTAATGCCCTACCATGGGCAGTGTTACCCCAACTACCATAATCAGAAGTGTTAAATCTTGCATTCTGTAATCCGCAGTCAGTAGAATTCCAAAGTGCCATCCAACCAGCCTGGAAGTCAATGACGTAGATAAGGATTTCACCACTAGGTCCATAGGTTCTAAGCCCTGAAGGTACGTTATTGATTTGTATCTGTTGATTTCCAGTGAAAGGGTCATATGCATTCCAAGTAGTGTTTCCAGCTACAGATCTGGCTTCCCAGATATAGGTGAATACCCCGTCATAGTTGAAGCTGTCAAAGTACAGAACTTGACCAAATGAGAGGATAGTGTTATTTCGGAACATTTTTTCTTCACCTGTATGCAAATCAACTTGAATAATTGCTGGTGCAGTCTCGGCTCGAGTGTCAGTTCTTTGATAGTACAAAATACCGTTAAGAATCACCGATCCAGGAAACTTGCCTTCGTATGCATCTCCAGCTTCAGAGGATACGGGAACCTGCCCAGGTCCCCATAAACCACCAGTCAAACCACCAGTAGTTATAGGGTGTGCCCATAAAACGTGAGGTGTTTCTGGTGCATCGTCGTTGTAGAGTGCCAATGAATTATCAGGTCGCGAAACCCAGTTACCAGAAATACTATACCACTCTCTAAGTTGTGGGTCGATCGGGCGAGTCCAATACTCGATTGGAAGCGCATGACCGGGATAGAATCGTGAAGGTTCTGGGTTAACAACAAGTGAAATTGTCTCGCTAGTACTTGCTAACATAACGGTGCCTGCTGGGATTGTTATACCACCACGTTCAGAGTCGGTAAAGTTAACTGGGTTTATTTGCTCGGGAAATTGAGTAGTCAATAGGTAAGTACCTACTTGGTCAGGTGTATACACTGTAAAGGTAGAGCCAGTGGAATCAGTTTTATATGGCCCAAGAGTTTCAGTTGAATTATCAGGTTTCACTACTTCGATCGTTACGTCCTCCCAACCTAATTCCACAGTTCCCAGTGGTTGTAGTATTCCAGTGCGAAGCAGTGTTTGTTCGCCGACTCCGATGGGGTTGGGTATAGCGTCAATAATTGGATAAGTTCTCATTCGTGGGGGTACTTGTGCGTTGCCTGCAGGTAAAAATATGATAAACACTGATGTCACAAAAGCCAATACTAAAAGCATAGTTGTTGTTAAATAGATTTTTCTTTTTACAAGTCGCATTTTTATTTTTTCCTTTTTATCTATTGGACAAGAAAACCGTTTGAATACCACTATTTTTATAGAAATAGCATTGAACTGGGCTTGCTTGCCCAATTAAATATAGTATTAACATTCTGACTAATAACATTTGCTGATTTTAAGCCATTTTAACACTTGGTTAGTCGAAATAAGCGTTAAATAGCCAATATATACAAAAATAACCGATAAATTGGCAGTAAACAAACCAGATACACATATTTCAAATTAAATAGTGAAAAAACTTGAATGACGCAAACTGCATTATTTCTGTAACTAAAAATAGCCTCAGTAAGTAACTCCTTTTTGGGAAAACAACTAAATAGTCGAGAAGTTCAATTTTAAGTCATGACTTACATAAAGAAAAGCCACACCAAAAGGAACATAGCGATTATACTAATAATCATCGTCTCTGTCGCCAGTGCAACAGTAGCTTATGCAACTCTAACTGCAAAAAAAGTTGAAATAGGCGTAAAAATCGGCGACACCTTCACTTACAGTCTCATGAGCACTGTACACCTAACAGGAAACGAGTCTACCGCGTCAGACGGCTTTGAAAAGTACAACCAAACCGACTACTACAAAATCATAATAAAAGAAATAAATGGCACGCAAATATCCATGGATACACTTTGGAAATTCAACAACGGAACAGAAATCACAAATTCACAAACCATCGACATTGCAAACGGTCAAAAATCTGATGACTACGGCTTTTGGGCTATCTACCCAGCAAACCTCAACACAGCTGACCTTCTCCGACCCAACGGTTATGACGGAAACACCGTAAACAACACCGACACAGTAAACTACGCCAACGGAAATAGAGACAGATGCTTCTGGCGCATCGACAACCAGTTCTCTGACATTAGAGACCCAACAGGTGCGACTCTAATGTATGACTACCGCAACATCTTCTTCGATAAAGAAACAGGCATACTAACGACACTAGAAAACTATCAGGTATTTAATAACCCAGCAAAAACTGAATATATCCAATGGAAACTGGTAGATTCATCAGTTTGGGATGTCTAACACCTCTCTCCACATATTTAGTCAAAGCGTTTAGCCAAAAATTTACAGTTTTTATTAAAAAAATCAGGTACAAACCAACATATAGACTAAAATTATTGATATGTTTTTTTCAGTCAAGTATTTATACGGTCCCTGATTTGATTTAAACGGTGTTTTTAATGGAAAACAAGAGTGAAAACATACAGCAGGGTATGAATAAAGCTTCTGAATCGCTGCAAAAAACAGCAGAAACAATTGGAGATACCGTTATTGCGGTACTTGATCGATTAGCAGGCAAAGAATCAGATTTAAAACTCAGCTTTGAACAGTTAACTTTAGACACAGGCGTTATGAAAGCCACACTCAACGGTTCAATAGTTTTAGATCTCGTTATGGCAAAAGAAGTACCAAGCGCCTAAACCCGTTTTTAAGGCGACAAAAGTGCAGTTAACCACTTTGCTAATTGAAGTGCTTAAATCAGGAAAAATAACTATAAGTCAAAATGAAAAAGAAGCAATAGAAGTAAACATTAATAACAAAAAAATAGATGCAAACATAAAAAACAAAGAATTTATAAAAGAAATCATGACAAGCGCACGTAAAGCTAACACAAACAAAGGAATCAAAGAATCAATAACCAGAAGCATCGATACAGTGAAGACAGC
>JAAZFA010000013.1 GCA_012511995.1 Thermoproteota archaeon
AAATGCTTCTTTTCAATACACTTAGATAGCAACTGTTCTGCCAACTGTAGTTCATTCAATGTGTTAATGTTCACAGCCAACGCTTTATAAGGCAAAACATAAATGTCTTGATCAAGCCATTCGTCGCCGTATCGTTTACTACCATCAATTACGTTTATACCCACAGGAACAACGTTTTGATTGTCTTCGGTTTTAAAACAATATTCTACACTCATACCCAACTTACGTTTAGTTTCCATTGGAACCGCAACTGTCAACGCTGGTTTCCCGCAGCGTTGATATCGACATAATATGTCGTCAATTATTTTGCCCTTCACTAGTGGCAAGTCAGCAGCAATAGCCAAAAATAATCCCAGCTTCAAGGTCTGTACAGTGTACCCCATATCAGAGACATAGTCTTTACCGGGAGTTTCGATAACATCTATGCCAAGTTGTCGCATAAACAACGTTGTTTTAGGCGTAGATGTACTCGTTGCCACGATTATTTGATCGATTTTTTTGGCATTCTTAAGGGCAGCAATGACATATTCAATGACAGGTTTTCCACAGACCTTGATCAAAGGTTTTTCTTCAGCAAGTTTCATACGAGAACCTTTGCCACCCGCCATAACAAGCGCCGTCACCATATGACCACAACCAACAATACAACTGCAGAGACCGCTCGTGTTAGCTCATTAGTAGACCCGAAAACGTCACCTGTAACACCGTTAAAATGCTTATGTGCAATTCCAACCATAACTAATCCAGTAATAATAGCGGCTAAAATAACGATTACGCCGTTTAAACCTAGAAGCGGCAAGGTAATAGCTAAAGAAGTTACTAACGCAAGAGCTAAGCGCCAGTTACCACCGGAACCATGCATATTCTCGAGGAAGGAGGTATTCATACCTTTATGAACAGACCTACCTGCTCGGGCAACAACAACCATACTTAACTTCGCACACATTTCAATTATAATTAATGCTGGGAAAATTAATGGAACCCATGAACCTGCAATGAGTATTTTACCACTTAATGAAACAAATGCAAAAGCTGTTGTGATATATGTCATTAAAGCCAAACCAATCGCACCTGCACCGGTTAATTGGTCGTGCATAACTTCAATTTTCTTTTCAGAAGTGCCATGGACCATGATTGCGTCGCCGAAATCTAGAAGTCCATCAGTATGATGCAAGCCTGTTATCCATAAAAGCAACGCCAAGACCAAAGCGCCAACGACTAGGCTTGGAAGAAAATGGACAGCCATCCAGCCGAATAACCCCACTAATAAACCGAGGAAAGCACCGATGAGAGGAAACGCCCACATATTTTTGGCACAGTCAACAAGAATGTTATCATCCATAGTTACTGGAAAAACGGTTAAGAAAGCTAAGAGATTTTTAAGTTGTCTAACGACCAAACGTATCTCACTTTATTTGCATCAGTGAGGCATAATTACGTTCTATCTCCTTAAGAAGAATTTGCTTGGTTACAGCTCTACCGGTCTTAGCCATAGCAGCAATGGAGGAACCTCCAGCACCAACGCCCTCCTTTACAAGACCAGTTTCATACACGCGCAAACCGGGGTACTGGGAGGGACCGAAATCTAAGTCAGCAGCTAAAACTGGAACGTCGCAGAATTGTTTGATTATGCCACAGATATCTGAGGACTCATCTTTTGCAACCCATCTTGTTGTCCCTATTGCGACATTGCAGAGCGCTTTTGGTTCGAGTGCATTGATTAATGCTAGAACGGCAGTCATTTGGGTACCGCCAGCCATTAAGACAGGTCCTTGCTTTGAGCCGCCGATGACTAAACCTGCAAGCGCTGCCATCATAGGATCCCCTACCGCAGATATTGCTTTAATTGGGTCACCATTTATTTTTCCAAGTTTGTCTTCTGCAGCTTTTAAGCCAGCAGTAACTACTCCAACCTTTAAGTTATGAGGATTAGCTGGCAAAGTACTGCTAACTTTACCGTTTGCATCAACACCAAGTGCTGTTAAAACGCCCAGAGCTGTCGTTGTTCCACCAGGAACACTCTCACCAATAACGAGGTAATCCGACACTTTAGCTAACTGCTCACCAACTACTTTCGCACGTTCGATAACTTCTTCGACATTATCTACAGAATCTCCGGTTCTGATATCACGTCCGGGGTTACCATTGACATCTATAAATGGAACTTGAGGCTTTACCTTGACTCCACCATTAACTATGAGCACGGGTATGTCGGCTAATTGAAGAGCTGAAGTGGTAATTAATGCCGGTGTCGGAATTCCATCAGGTGTAATTGGAACACCCTGTATAGATTTACATTTTCCAAGTAGTAAAAGCTCTGCGTCCGCCGGAGGCGTAAAGTCGGTAAAGTCAGGATTAGCACCCGCAGCTGACAATCCAGGGATTTTTCCAGTTTCGGTGGTAGCAATTGTAGCGATAAAGAGAGGTTTTTTATTTTCGATTTCGTTAAGAAAAGCTTTTGCTTTTATTTCATTATTCACAATAAGTACATCTATCATTTTATCACCATGATTTTAAGATTATTTGCCATTTTTTGATTTCCAAGCAGCCAAAGCCATTTTCTAATCTTTTACCAGTTTCTTGTAGGTCCACTTTTTGGTTAAAATTTGGTCCGTCGATGACAACGGTATGGTATTCTCCATTCTCTCCGCAAGGGTCTACACCTTGTAGTTTTAGTATATCATCGTAGAATTGTCGGTCGAGCACTCGACCTAACCAATCAAGGCTTAATGCGTTGTTTGTGCGGACAACGACGGCTTTGAAACCAGTTTTAATGTAATCGAGATAGAGCTGGTTAGTATCAATTTTCCAGAGTGGTTTTATGGTTTTTATACCAATTTCTTTACAGACTCGGTTAAGCCAGCCTTCTTCATGAGATGCAACCTCATTGATGTCGCCGGTTACTATGGCTTCTGCTCCTTTATTTTTACAATCAGTTAACACTTCTTTGAAATCCTTCTCATAAGTGGTTGCTGA
>JAAZFA010000204.1 GCA_012511995.1 Thermoproteota archaeon
AACTTGATTACAAAGCGCAAATGGACAATTGTCGCTGTTTGGATTTTACTGCTCGCAATAATAATGCCTGTAGTGTTGACTGCTTCAGGTATTACTTCAATGACCCTTGAAACAACTACTGAAACAGATATGGAATCATCAAAAGCAAACGACATAATAAAAAGCCAATTTCAAAAATCTGTTTCTAACAACTCTCTCGTACTCGTAATCAACACTGATGATGCCTCCTCCATTGAAACACAAAAATTTATTGAAGAATTGACTTGGCAAATTAACGAAAGCTCAGATATAACTGGAATAGAAAATGTCACCAACGTCTACTCAATTCTTATTCCTGTCTTAAACCAAACAAACAAAGGCGTATACACTGCGTATTATGGCGGTAACTTAACGTATAATTTACTCTATAGTGTCCCCACAATATATTCTAACGTTTGGTTCCAAGCCTACAATACTACTAAATATACACAATTAATTCCTGGCTTAAACCAGACTAACCAAGGTGTCTACCTAACTTTAGACAACGCAAATATGACGTACTACTTACTCTATAGTGTCCCTGCAGTATACTCAGGTGTATGGGCTGGCGCCTATACTTCTCTACAGAGCGCTAACTTAACTTGCAACCTTCTTTATGGAACTCCAGCAATGTATCTTAACGCTTGGACTCAAGCAATGGGTTCTACTTTAGGCAATATCGACTTGTCCAACACAATAGCTAATCAAACAACCGCAGATGCACTAAACAAATTAGATCCCACAACTTATACCCAATATACTTCAGGTTTGCTTGAAGCTTATCACACAGTTTGGACCCAGAGTTTTCAAGACCCATCAACATCGACCTGGACACCGACTGAACGAGCATCTTATGCTTCAAATCTGATAAACCATGCATACATTAATACATATCTATCAGGCAATGAGACAGCCCAAACTTTTGTCACTGCGTTTACAAACTCATGTACCTTTGATGATTACCTAAACAATGCAGATAACCAAACACAAGTCAACATAGCACTTACAAACTTTGCACTTCAATACATAACCCTCAATTCACCACACGTCCTGTCATTAACAGATTTTGTTGAGGCACCACCGGAATCCAATAACTTAGACTATTATACCAAAGAAACTCTTAACCAAGCAGCTTATGATCAAACAGCTGCTATCCTCTTAAATGCAGACCCAAACGCATTTGACCAATACACCTCTCCACTACTGTATGCATTTAATATTTCTTGGGTTACGAGTTTTCAAAACCCTCTAACACAAACTTTTACTTCAACAGAACGTGCTTCCTTGGCGGCAAACCTTACCAATCAGCAATACATCGAGACGGCTCTATCTGGAAATACTACGATGCAAGAATTCGCTAAAGCATTGATTCATACTTTCTCTTTAGATAGTTTTTTGTTCAATACAGTGCAGCAAAATGAGGCTCAAATTCGGTCCTTCTCTATTGCATATGTGGCTAATCAATCAAAATCACCAATTGAATTTGTAGACGCTGCATACGACTTGGGTAGAGACCCAAGCAATATCGCTTTAGCTAATTTGGCTGATAATGTAATTTGGTATTCACAGAGTTATGGTATGGCTAAATTTATTCAACTCTTCAATAGCATCTCCTACGATCAAACAAGTGATATTCTCAAAGACCTTGATGAAGATTCGTTCAATGACTATACATCTCATATGCTTGATTATTTCAATGCTTCATGGTGCTCCTATGTACCGAAGGTCTTTCTACCTCCTGCACGTTGGGTTAACCAAACTGCTTCGATAGCCGCTGATAGCGCTAATGACCAGTTTATACCTATTTACTTAAGCGATGGTGAAGAGTTTGCTAACAAAATCGCTTCAGAACTCAAACTTCCTGATTACTTAAGCGCAAACACTGCATACACAAACTCTAAATTGTTAACTCTAACTGTAAATTACATAGCCAATGAATCTGGGCTTTCTGAAGAATTAATTACAGCAATATATGATGCAGGTGAAAACGCAAGTAATAATGCATTGCAAACCTTAGCATCTCAAATCATCAAAAATCCAACGGCGTATAACATAGGTGACCAATTTAATTCTTTAATAACGTCATTTGTTTCTCCATCAAGAAATGTTACCTTGATTTCAATTACATTCACTGAATCAGGGGATGAAAACCTTGAAGCTATTCGCAAAATGATAGCTGAAATGATGGCAACAAACCAAGGTAACGTACACTCAGTCAAAGTTACAGGTTCGGATGCAATAAACTATGATTTCAGAGAATCAACCTATAATGATCTAGAACTAATTCTACCAATTACAATTGCTCTTTTGATCATTGCTACCGCAGTTTTCTTCCGATCTATAGTAATTCCAATAGTCACTTTAGGCACAATAGGTATCGGTCTTGGTGTTTCACAAATATTCCCCTACTTGATTGGTACTTACATAAACCCTGTCGATTATACTGTATCAACAGTACTTGTAACAGTTCTCATAGGTGTAGGAACAGACTATAGCATATTCATTTTAGCTCGCCATAGAGAAGAACGAATCAACGGTTTACCGCTTTTCGAAGCCATTAAAAAATCCATCACTTGGGCTGGCGAAAGTATAGTCACCAGTGGTGCTACAGTCATAATATCCTTCTTTGCTTTGGCCGCAACATCAATGGTTATGCTACAAACCATGGGTTTAGTCGTCGGCTTAGGCGTTATAGTTACCCTAATAGCATCACTCACGTTTGCCCCTGCATTAACAGCTATATTGGGTGACAGAATATTCTGGCCAAACTCTGGAGAACGTTTTGAGCGGTTCGCTAAGTCAGTTAAGGCGAAGAACCAGCTAAGAAACGGCTATTTCGCTAGGAGTGGATCTTTCTCAGTAAAACATAGTAAAGCGATAATTCTTATTGCAGTCCTAGTTACTGTACCGGCATTCTATGTTTATGCAACTACAGAACCAACTTATAATCTGCTAGGTAGTGCCTCTGATAGTTTAGAATCTGTTTCAGCTTCGAATACGATGACAAATTCATTTGGCGGCGGCAGGCTTATGCCAACATACCTCGTAGTGACGTTCACAGATCCAATCGTTGATGACATTGGTAGATTCAATATGGGTGAAATGGCTACGCTCGGAAACATTTCTTCGATGATCGTAAACCATGAAGGTATACATGAAGTATCTGGTCCAACTATGCCATATGGCAGTACAGTTAACTATAGTGCAATAACCAATGACACAGACCCAACAACATACAATACAATACTAAACGCTATAGGTGAAGATAAAAAATCCGCGTTAATAACGATTAAATTTACTGTTGATCCTTATTCAACTGAAGCAATGGAACAAGCACAAAGTATTCGTAATATCCTTCAAAGAGACTATAACAACGTAGCAAACGTCACAGGAACCTATTTAGGTGGAACCACAGGCGGAGTATTAGACACAAAGGTAACGTTTGATAATCAATTCAATTCAATTCTCCCGATCGTTGCTTTAGGCGTCGGTATTGTTTTGTTCTTTGTTTTAGGGTCATTGTTACTGCCAATATTTGCTGTCCTCTCAGTCCTTATGAGCATCGTTTGGACTCTTGCTGTAACCTTGCTTGTTTTCCAAAGCGCATATAGTTATGGTTTGCTTTTTATTACACCGTTAATATTATTTGTACTCCTACTTGGCATAGGTATGGATTATAATATTTTCATTCTAACTCGAATACGCGAAGAAGCAGCTAAAGGTCAAAAACTCACTGATGCTATCGTAAATGCGATACAGCAGACAGGGGGCATCATTACAGCAGCCGCAATTATTCTCGCTGGCTCGCTTGCAACGCTATTAATTTCAAGTAACATGATGTTAAAAGAAATGGGGTTTGCTTTTGCCCTCAGCATCCTTATCGATGCACTCATAGTTCGCACCTACCTTGTTCCCGCGGTAATGGCAACTTTTGGAAAATGGAACTGGTACAATCCAGTCAAACGCCTCCGCAGAATGGAAAAGGACAATGAACCTTCTCAAAAGGCTGTATGAAAAAACATAATATGACTTTAGATGATTGACAAAGGGAGTTTCTCGCCATTACTTTTTCTATTTATCCTTTTTCTTATTGCATCTATACCGTTGTTGCTATCCCCTATGTTTTCATAGTGATAAAACACAGAGCTTTCTTACCTGAAACATAAATATATACCCCGAATACAGCAACATAACGGTAATGACCATGCAACGATCATATTCACGATTACTAGGTATAGTCGGAAAACCAAATACTGGTAAATCAACTTTCTTTAGCGCTGCCACACTAGCAACAGCAGAAATCGCCAACTACCCTTTCACAACTATAAAACCCAACAGAGGAATCGGTTATGTACGAACCTCTTGTGTTCATGAAGAATTCAAGGTAAAAGACAATCCCAAAAACAGCCTCTGCATAGACGGTGCAAGACTTATTCCAATCGAATTAATTGACATAGCTGGAATCGTTCCCGGTGCATGGGAAGGTCGTGGTCTTGGAAACCAATTTCTAGACGAAATCCGACGGGCAGATGCTCTTATTCATATTGTTGATGCCTCAGGGGGAACTGACTGTGAAGGCAAAAGCTGTAAACCTGGTGAACATGATCCCTTAGAAGATATACAGTTTCTTGAAAAAGAAATCACTATGTGGATGGTTACGATTCTCAAAAAGGACTGGGCAAGGATTGCAAGGACTGCAGAGCAAGACAAAAAAGGCATTGCACACCACCTTGAAGATCGACTAACCGGTCTTAGCGTCAAAAAACAGTACATTAATGAAGCTATTCGAAAAGCTAGTCTTAACGTTGACAAACCAGCAACATGGAGTGACGACGATTTCTATCGATTTGTAGATAACCTTAGACGTCTTTCTAAACCTTTGTTAATTGTTGCAAATAAAGTTGATTTACCAGCTTCTCAAGTGAATCTTGATCGTATGAAGAAGCTTGATTACATCGTGATCCCCGCAAGTGCTGAGGCAGAATTAGCACTAAGGAGGGCTTCGGAAAAGAGGTTGGTAGATTACAAACCTGGCGACAAAGATTTCAAAGTTATTCAACCAGAAAAATTATCTACTGGTCAAATTCAGGCGCTTGAAAAAATTCGCAAAAAAATAGTAGAAACCAATGGAACTACAGGCGTACAAGAGGCAATAAATACTGCATATTTTAAACTCCTTGATATGATCACAGTTTATCCCGTAGAAGATATTGAACATCTTGCTGACCATGATGGACGTGTTTTACCTGATGCATATCTTGTACCTAAAGGAACAACAGCTCGTCAATTTGCATATGTTATCCATAGCGAACTTGGAGATAATTTTCTTTACGCTATTGATGCTCGAGATAAACGAAGAATTGGTGAAGAAACAGCACTTAAAGACAACGACGTAATTTCTGTAGTTAGTGCAAAAAAACGTACTTAGTTGTTTAAGTGCCATATCGTCGTTTACGTTTTTGGAATGTCCTAATCGCTCTGAGCAAATCGATGAAGCGGAAGTCAGGCCAATAAACGTCTAAGAAAGCGAATTCGCTGTAAGCCGATTGCCATAGCAGAAAACCGCTTAGGCGTTCTTCACCTGAGGTTCTGATAATTAAGTCTGGTTCTTGTTTAGTCATGTGTGCTGTGTAGAGGTATTTTTCGATGGTGC
Source organism: Thermoproteota archaeon (assembly GCA_012511995.1). Taxonomy (GTDB): domain Archaea; phylum Thermoproteota; class Bathyarchaeia; order Bathyarchaeales; family Bathycorpusculaceae; genus Bathycorpusculum. The sequence continues at coordinate 5,672 of JAAZFA010000204.1, forward strand.
TTTCATGTATGTCGTTTGGTTCTATCTTTCCTGCTTTTACTTGCTCTGCTATTACCCTTACTGAATCTACGATTTCTGCCCGACCTCCATATGCAAACGCAAAGTTAAGAAATTGTTTATCATATGTTAACGTTGATTTCTCTACTTTACTGATTAACTGCTGTAAATCGTCTGGGAGCATGTTTGTTCTTCCAATGACTTTTATATGAACCTTGTTTTTATGGATACGGTCGTCAACGAGGAGCTTTTCGAATCGCTCATATGCAATGCGCATGATTTCTTCTACTTCCTTCGAGTTTCGTGTAAAATTCTCTGTTGAAAAAGTATAGAGCGTAAGATATTTTACATTGACCCTTAAACACCATTCTAATAGTTGTTCTACAGTATCAGCACCTTTTTCATGTCCAAGCCAAGGATTGAGCTCTTGTGCTGAAGCCCATCTTCTATTTCCATCTAATATGATAGCGATGTGTTCTGGGGGCTTGTCATTTTTAACTTGTTGCCAAAGCCATTTTTCATATAACTTGTATATGCCAAGTATGGAAAGAATTCTTGAAAGCACTCATGGGACCTCTCGTAGTATGTGCATCATTAGTTTGCTACAACTAATAGGTTAATCCCTAGGCGTTTCAATTAAAGATTACTCAAAATTGGTGTCAATCACTTAGTGTTTATAGCTCTTCAGGTTTTTCTTCTTTTTTGAAGAATCCTTTGGCAGAGCGGTTTACGATGTAAATGAGCAGCACAGATGCAACGCCGATCAAGATACCCACGATTATGGTGAATAAGAATTCAGAGAAAACTTCAAAGCCTATATTTGTTGATCTACCTTGAGCAAGCAAAAGACCTGCCGTACTATTTAGGATTTGACTGAACCATGCAATCGTGACAATTAACGCTATATTTCTCAGTAGTTTTGAATCACGTTCGATGTATAATTTTATACTACGACCTAAAAGAACGATACATATTCCCACTATCATTAGATCTGCAATACCTTTAATAAAATAAGCCGCAATTGTTGGAATAGCGCTTAGCCATCCAGCAGCGTCAATGGGGAAGGGTTGAACGCCTATGTTGACGCTGGCTATACCTAAATAAATGCTTACTGCGATGCAAAGGATACCTGCGATTACAGTATAATTAGAAATTTGAATGGGTAAAGCAGGTGGTTCATAATCTTTCGCCCAGTTATAGAAATCTTTGGTGGCTTTATCGACTTGGAATCCTTTTAACAATAAGAAACCACCTAACACGAGTACTATAGCTATACCATACCAATAAATTGCACCTTCATAAAAATAGTTGATTCCCCAGAGAACACCAAAAATCAGAACTAAAATACCTGGCAAGCCCAATGCTATACGGGCATATCGTGGGTTATCAACTAATAAACGGATATATTTAGTGAAAATCGCTGCGGTTTCTTCTATTGATTCACTGTGTTTAATTACTATACGTCGAACCGAAGAAACCGGAACTCTGGATTCAACTAAAGGTAAAACTGCTTCATCGCTAAAACCATCGGATACTAGAATTACTTCAGTTGCGTTGAAACTTTCCTGAAGGTTATTTAGTTCTTGGACTAATTTACGGTCTGCATTTACACCGCCTAAGTCTGTACCTGATATTGTTGCAACTTCAAATAATTCATCGGGCTGCTTTTCTCCTTGCAGGCGATCGTAAAGTCTGATGGCTTCAAACATTGCGTTAGCATCTGGTTCTTCTGGGTCCTTGAGTGCAAGCGATACAGCTCCATCAAGGTTAGCAGTTCTACCGAGAAGCGGCGTTTTGATGGCTGCTTTAGTTTCTAGATCGCCATCTCTATCAACACATAAAATAAGGATACGCTTTTGCGTCTGTTGTTGCGGTTCCCGCTTAGCCATCGAAATCTCTATTTCAATAATACAAGCTTCTAACTTTAAGTTTGCGTTTCCGCTTCATCATCTTTTACATCGCCAAGCATCAGAGCGAATTCATCCCAACTTACTTTTTCGCCTCGATTCAGTTTTTCTCGTGCTTGAGTTCCGATTTTCTCTTTCATGGCTTGTTCTTTAACAACTTGTTCGGCATGTTCTAGTTGACGTTTAGTTTCTTCTTCTTTACGTCTAGCAATGTATTGGTCACGTAAGGTGGTTTTGATGCCGGTTGATTGAGCGATTAACTGACGTATCTGTTCATAGAGCTGGTTGTTTTGTTCTTTGGCTTTTATGAATGACTGATGGAGACTATCCGCTTGTTCTCGATCCTTCTTTATTACGTTAATTTTTTCCATCATTACTGCATGGAGGTCTTGACTTTTTTTAGCGACTTCTGTTAATTCATTATGGTAAACTTCAGCTTGTTCATCGAAAGTTTTACGATGTTCAATAATATCTTTGATTTTTTTACGGTTAGAATCAATTTTTTTGAAGCCGACAAGTTGAATCTCTAGTTGTTTAACCTGCTCGACGAGGCGCTTTTCTTCTTGTAGGTCAACCGTAGTTGTAGCAATTTTAAATTCAAGATCTTCAAGCTCTTTCTTAGTTTCTCTATAGTTGATGCGTGGAAGATTCTTCTTTAAAGCCGCAACTTTTTCATCTATTAGATTAATTTCCGCCAAAAGTGGACCAACACTAACTCTAACAGCGTCACGTTGCTTTTTTAACTCTTTAACTTTCTCATTAAGTGCATCGCGTTCGACTTTTAATTTTGTGACTTCTTCTCGAGCTATACGTACTTTTTCATTTAATAAATCTCTTTTTTCAAGAAATTTTTTTATCTGAGCATTGTTCTCTACTATTTGTTCTTTGAATTTACTGATTTTAGTATTGATGTTGCTTATCTGGCTCGGATTTTGTTTATCGGTCAAACGTCAGCCTTCTGGAGTGAGTAATAGTTACTTACGTTGTGCCATTCCAATTTATAATTGTTACTTAGAAAGGTACAATAAAAATCAATCGTATTAATCGGAATCATGTTATAATTTAAATATGCGCTCTGATCATGTTTGGGGTGAAGTGTAAACATGACTTTCAATTATGATGACCTCCTAAAGCGTGCCTGTGAACAAATGCCTGAGGTTCAAGCAAAAAAGGATCGTTTAGAACTACCGAGGATTCAAATACAAACTGTTGGTATGAGAACAACAATAGCTAACTTTAAAGAAATTGCTGACTCACTAGATAGAGATCCCCAACACATCCTAAAATTTCTTACACGTGAAATGGCAACAGCTGCCACTTTTCATGATTCACGTGCCATCTTTCAGGGTAAGTTCCGAGTTGACAGTTTTGAGCGCTTGCTGCAACGGTATCTTGAGGGGTATGTTATGTGCCCCGTTTGCAAACGTCCAGATACCAAACTTATTAAAGAAAAACGTTTAACATTTTTGGTCTGTAATGCGTGTGGTGCAAAATCGTCTGTTAAACAATTATAGGTTGTAAATAATTTGGATGTTTACCTAAACGTTAAGAAAGTTGGAAACAACGTTATACTAGCGATTTGTGATAGTGACCTGTTAGGTAAGACGCTTAGGGAAGAAAATATAGTTTTTCAAGTAAAAAACGAGTTTTATAATGGTAGGAAAGCAACGGTTGAAGAAGCGGTTGGATTAATCGGTAACTCAACAATTGTGAATCTAGTTGGTAGGGCTTGTGTAGAGAAAGCTATTGCCCAGGGTTTTGTTCACCCAGAAGCAGTCCTAAAAATTGAGGGTATACCCCACGCCCAAATAGTAAAACTTTGATTTTGCATTTGGACAAATAGTAAAACTTTTTCTTATTTTCGGTTTCTGAAGAGTTTGACTTCACCGAAATCAGTAACGTACTCAAATCCAGCTTCAATAAGTTGCAGGGCTTCAACTTCAGTTCTTGCCGTCTTAGCGTGATATTCATCGCCACTTCTTGAGAAACATGCTATCTCTAAGTCAATGTAGATGAGAGTGTTCTTAACGTCCGTATGCCCGAGAAACTTCATGACATAAAGGATGTCTCTTGTTTGGTGATAGAGTTGAGTTGCTTTCCAATGCCTAAAAGTATGATAGTGTATCTTTAGCAATCGTGGATTTCGCAATTTTTCAGCTATTCTTCGTCTTGGATGCGCGAGTAAGGCTTTTTGTCGTTTCAAAAGTCGCATGTGCAACTTGGGGTCTTCATGACCTATCTGAGTTTTAGGGCTGCATGTGAATATGTACTGGTTGACTTTTGGTAGGTTCTGTAGCATTTCTACGAGCTGTGCTGATATTTTGAAAATTCTGGGTTTGCTGTTCTTCTCGGGGTGATTGCAGGCCAATGTACGACTTTCAACA
>JAAZFA010000205.1 GCA_012511995.1 Thermoproteota archaeon
CATGAACTCTTGGATGATAGTTGTATCATCCTTGTTTTGAGAGGCTACGAACTGTTTCTCAAAGCCATTGTTAGTGACTGTTGAGAGTACTATGACAGGGTTTAAATCCGGTTTTGGTGCCCCCTCTCTACTATAACAAATCATCGAAAAAGCAAGCAATCTCAAATCTGGAGTAAACGAATTGTTTTCCAGTGGTATAGGTGGAGAGTTGATTGAGTATACCTTGGTAGCTCTTGTGTCAGGTATATTTTTTTCTTCTTTGGCTTCTACCTGATGCCAACTGCAGGGTATAACTCCGTTATCCCTCAGATAACGCTTAGTTGGACGGATATCATCTTCATAACAATCAGAAATTCCGTCGTGTTTACGTATATGCTCTGCAACCTTGGCGATTTGAACTGCTTTTTTACAGTAAATTTTAATTGCTGCCACTCGTTTTCCAAAAAAACGTCGCTGAACAATCTCTGTTTTAGTAACTATAGATCTGTAACTAAGCATTATGTTTTTTGCAATGTATGATCCTTCTGCTCCATTGTGAAGTACAGCATAGAAATAAGCGGTAACACCGTGGTCTACTAAGAGAACTCGGTTGCCTGATTTGTCGATTGCCCAGAGCCATAGGTCCACATTATCGTTTTGAATTTTATTGTTTATATCCAGCAGCCAAAAAACTAGTTTCACAACTTTGTCGCCAAATAAATATTGAATAGATCGTCTTTAAACTTTAAGATTATTCAAAAGGACCTAAGACATTTGAATAAATAAATATTGAAAAATCATTTAGAGCAGACAACTTGCTAAAAAATGCCTAATCATTGAAGTCAAAGCAGATACATAGCAAATAAGCTTAAATCAAGCCTAACAGTCCAATCCATTAGAAACTAAATGCAATACGCCATACAAACACATCAACTAACTAAAAAATATAACAATTACACAGCAGTTGATAGCCTAGATATTTCAGTAGAACGAGGCGAAGTTTTTGGTCTACTTGGTCCTAATGGTGCAGGCAAAACAACTACTGTCTCAATGCTTTGCACCATTCTTAAACCAACATCAGGAACTGCAACTATAAACGGATTCGATCTAGTTCGCCAATCACATAGTGTCAGAAAATCGATCGGTATTGTTTTTCAAGATCCCAGTATTGATGATCGCCTCACGGCGCGTGAGAACCTCTACATGCATGCTAATCTATATGGGGTCCCAGCAGCAGAACAAAAGGAACGAATTGAGCGTATTCTAAAGCTCGTAGAACTCGAAGACCGTGCAGAAAGCTTACTACGAACATACTCTGGAGGTATGCGACGTAGACTAGAGCTTGGACGAGGCTTAATTCATTATCCTCAAATTCTTTTCCTTGATGAACCCACCGTTGGGTTAGACCCTCAGACGCGAGATCACATTTGGAAATACATTCGGGAACTAAAAGAAACCCACGATATCACTGTCGTTTTAACTACTCATTATATGGATGAAGCAGACCGGCTCTCGGACCGTATTGCAATTATGGATCATGGAAAAATTGTTGTATTAAATACTCCACAAAAACTCAAAGAAACACTAGAAGGTGATGTTATAACAGTGCGGGCTAATGACATCCAATTGCTATCAGACTTAGTAGTTAAATGGTTAGGGCTCACAAAAACACGGATAGTGGATGGTGCCTTAGAAATCACGGTGCCTAATGCTAAAGCAGCAATGCCTCGAATTATGGAGTTAGCAACTCAAAATAACATTTATGTTGAATCGCTTATTTCACGAGGACCTAACTTGGAAGATGTGTTTCTTCATTATACTGGGCGTTCAATTCGTGAAGACTCCACAAGAGAACTATATGGTTTTGCTGCCGTTCAAAGGAGGGCAATAAAATGACTGAACTGCGAGCCCTCTATACACTTTGGCTGAGGGAAGTGAAACGTTTCATCCGTGACCGTGCAAGAGTGATTATTAGTTTTGTTCAGCCACTACTCTGGCTTGTCGTTTTTGCAGCAGGATTTGGTGCACGGATAACTTTCACAGGGGTAGATTATCAACAGTATCTTTTTCCAGGAATTATCGGTCAAACGTTGTTATTCACATCTATGTTTATGGGTATAAGTGTAATTTGGGATAAAGAATTCGGCTTTATGAAAGAAATTTTGGTAGCGCCTATTTCACGATTTACGATTTTTCTAGGTAAAATGATAGGCGATAGTTCAGCAGCACTACTACAGGGTATCATTGTTTTTATTTTTGGTTTCCTCTTAGGTATACCCTTTGATCCATTGACATTCTTTAGCGCCTTGCCTGTTATGTTATTAATTACTTTTGGGTTGGTGAGTCTTGGTTTAATAATTGCAAGCTTCGTCGGCAGTTTAGAAAATTTTGGTGCAATCCAAACTTTTGTCAATCTGCCTATATTTTTTCTTAGCGGAGCGTTGTTTCCAGTTACAGGAGCCGGAACACCAGAATGGCTTCGGATTGCTTCAACTTTTAATCCATTAACTTATGGTATTGATGCCCTCCGTACCGTGATTTTGGGCTCTGCTTGGACACCTATACAACCTTTGTATGTTGACATCGGCATAATCGTCTTGTTTGATGTAGCAATGATTATCATTGGTACTTGGGCGTTTAGTAAAATGAAATAAAATGACTTAAAAGGCTCAACTATTGTTTGTTGATCATTTCGTTGATCTGTTCTTCCATCGCATGACCGCGGCAAAAAACAATAGCCTTCTTTATACCAGAAACTGTTTTTGCTGCATCTCGAATATCAGCAGCAAGTTTAAA
>JAAZFA010000206.1 GCA_012511995.1 Thermoproteota archaeon
CAGCTGCCTAGTGCTGCCAAGGATGCCAATCTAAGAGCTAAATAAAAAACTTAAGCGTTATCAACCTAATTGTTATCCATCCAAAATACCGAACCATAGGTTTAGGGGCCAAATTAATTAGTGAAACACTACCAATAGTGAGGGCACACCTTATGTGGAAATGACTGCAATAATGACAAAGTATTCGCCTTTCGCTGAGAAAGCAGGAATGCAAAAAATCGTTGAGCAGCAATCGGTGAAAAACGTTTCTGCTATTTCAAAGATGCTTATGCACTTAGGTTTTAATTTGCAGCTTCTTGGCAGTGAGCGTCATGTTGGGGAAAAACTTGAGGGTCTAAATCCCCCAACAAATGGGTGCACTCAAAGAAGCCTTCGCCAAAAACAATCATCCGAGGGGCAAAAAAGAATTCGCAGTCAGCCGCCACCAACCCTTCGGCAAAACCTCCAACTACACATCAGTTATACGAAATGCCAACTATGAAAAACGCCAAACTAATAAAAATAGTTGGAACGCTACTTCAGACAAAAATTTACCTGTTCCGGTCAACTGATTAAGGGTTATAATAGAATTATGTTCCCGTTTTTCTTTTTCTAACGTAGAAAAAGAGAACGCTCACACAAATGAATGCTCCAATTACTACAACTGTTAATTCAACAGGTAGCTGTGATTGGTTGTTTGGCAGATTGCCTGGTGATGTGGAGTCATCGAGTTTTTCATATCCAGCGGGAGTATATTGTTCGTTGGCAGCGCTCACTGTAACTTTTCCACTATTTGGCGAAGCATCAAAAGTATAACCACCTACGGCGAATATCGTATCGTTCACCATAGTTACCCCAAAGTCAATTCGGCTGACAGTCATTGGTGTGCCTACTGTCCAGTTATCGCTCGATGGGTCATAAATATAATTGGTTGCAGCAGGATTATTTCCAAGCTGCACTCCTAAAGCATATACACGCTTAGGAGCCTCCACACCAATGGTTGCAACTGCTGGTCCGTCAATAATTAGGGAAGGTGGCGGCGTAGCCTGACTCCAGACGTCCTTTTCAGTATCATATACAAACAATCGTCTTGAGCTGTTCTCGTCCACCGTGTAGATATCATTAATGATAACATAGATCTTACTATCGACTACTACTGAAGCAGTATTAGTTCCTCCGTATGGAAGAGGTGTCTTAATTGCCCATGAATCTGCGGCTGGATCATAAACTTCGTTTGACCGACTAAAACCATCGATGACATATATTTTGTCGCCAACAACATTAGCCAGCACGTTCATTCTATCGTTCGGCATCGATGTTTTAGTTTCCCATGTGTCGGTTGCTGGATCATATACCTCATTTACACTTGATAAAACGTATTTTTGTACTAATATTTTATCGTTAATTTCAGAAGGAGCTTGTTCTACCCCTATAATTCCTCCAAAACAGTATATTCTATTTTGATAGGAGGTTATTGCAAAGTATGCTCTAGCTGTTGGGATAGGTTCCTTAGAAATCCAAGTGTCCATTATAGAATCATACTCTTCGTTTGTGCTTACAATCGCCCCATTTAGTAAAGGCGGGTAAAGTCCGTTCTGAATCGAGCCTCCAATGGCATACACTTTATCCCCAACTGAAGCTACCCCTAAGCCGCCTCTTGCCTCTTGCATGTAGGCCTTTGGTGTCCACCCTTCGGTGTTAACAAGGGAAAAACTAGAATTAACAAAAGCCAGACTGAGAGCCAAAAGGCAACTCAGTAGGAGAAGCTTAGTTTTATTCATATTTCTGAAACCTAGTTTTTAATGATATAAGCATTTTTGTTAACGTTTCTGAACTAAGCTTTAGAATTTAGTTTAGATTTCTTGACTAACGCAAGTGGGTATTAATCGTGACTAGAGCCGGATGTATCACTACACTTTACGTAAAGTCTTCCGAGCATTTGTTTTTAGCGTAAACGTCGTATCCGTGACTCTTTGTTTTCTTTCGTTTGTCTTGATGGTGGTATTTTGTTGCTTCTCCAATGTAGTCTTTAATTTGTTGCAGTAAGGACAGGGAATTTATGGGCAGTTAAATGTTTGTTTGTATCTTGCCTTTGAAGCACACCGTTAAGATTTGCCATTAATTCGGGCTTCTTCAAAATCATTTAAAGCATAACTTTCTCTACTAAACAGTAGATTAATGAATTTATTGGTTGATAGTGATGTATTGCTTTTAGGCTGTTGCATAGTTGCTTTTCTTTGTCCTAAAAGTGCAAGAGCCAATGCTGTAGCCGAAAGAACAATTATGTGCTATGTACCTAAGAAACCACTTATGACTCCCGTTATCCAATCTGTATATAATATGTGGACAATGCCGTTAAAATGATGGGCATAGATAATCCTGCTAGGAGCACAAGAACGGTAAGAATGATTGATACACGGGTATATTTTTTTATTAGTAATAGTGTCCCTGCTGGTAGAGCAAATGCAAAAGTGCAAAAACTAACTATCCAACCATAGGAGGGTTCAAGATAGCCTTGTCCACCATAATAATAATGAAGCTGGCTTTGATAATAAGTATAGGACAATAATCCAAAAAAAGCAGTCACAACTGAGCATACAATCATTAGTGCTCCGGCTACTACTAACAGGGTGCTTCTCTGCATTGTTATAGTACATCCTTTTTGTGCTTCAACGCTATAACTTTTTCTTAACGCTTTTTAGAAGGCATAGCATGTTCTCTTTATCTACGCCCTATTTTGGGCTACTGCTTAGAGTTTGCATGTAGAAATACCCGTCTTTTTTCTTAGGTATAGAAAAGCCTTAAGCAATCAAGGGAAAAACCAGCACCCCTACCCCCCTTAACTTTTTTCCTGAGGGGGTTTTGGGGCATCTAAATGCTTTCTCTTATTCTGGCGTAATCATTGTTTTATGGTGCTGGTGCTTTTGTTGGGCTTGGCAGGATAGGAAGCGTTGTGGGGAGGCCATCTGGTGATGTTGATGGGCCGGGGTTTACAGGAAGTTTCTGGTTTCCTAATGGTAATCTTGTTTGAGTTCCATCGTCACTAAATACTACGTGAGATGCATCGCCTAGCCTTACATAGATAGCGTCTGTTCTATTGTCGTTTAGATAGTAAATAGACCGTCCAATTCCGCTGCCGCCGACAAAGTCTGGTGCTCCTGCGATTTTGTTGAATTCTCTTTCTAAAGCGCTCTCGTCTTTACCTATACGGTCATATATTTTCCCTGCCTGTTCAGCGGTTAATCTTGGCTGGTCTTTTGGCAGGTCTCCGATGGTGATAAGAACTGGTCGTCTCCATTCACCTACTAAACCAATGCTGTTGTCTGCAATAATTTTGTCTAATTCTACTTTTTGCTCACTTGTTGCTCTGGCATATGCCGACTCATAGAATGAAACGTTCGAGGCATTAATGATTGGAGGCGGAGATGTGTATGTTGCAAGACCTAAGTAAAATATTGATAATGTAACAGAAAGAATAAGGGTGGCTGTAACTGCCACAGCAATTGGTAGAGAGTGGCGTTTAAGTCTTATCGTTAAGGGCATTTGGGGTTGCGGGCAATAATCTATGCAGTCTTTAATTTTCTTTTGTCTGCTCATTTTGTTCACCTATTATTTTTTCGAAAAGTGCTTCGGCTAGTTTGGATGGCAAAATTTTGCTTGTGTCATCTAAAATGAGGAAGTTGCGGTTTTTGGCTTCTGCCAGCAGCGTGTTTCTGCATGTTTCTAGTTTTTTGCATTTTTCGCAGTTGCCTTCGTGTTTGTACCAGACTTGGATGCCGTTCTTGGCAGAGAAAGTGACAAATGCGGGGGTTTTGAAGTGGTTGCTGTATCCCTTGAGGAAACCTTTTTGAGCATTGACTGTTTGGATGTCGATTTTGTTGATTTTGGCAACTTCTTGGAGGGCGTCGTCGATTTTGAGGTTGGCTATGTCGAGGGATTTGTGGACAGTTTGGCGAGTGACGTTTAATTTTCGTGCGATATGGATTTCTTGGAGTCCACTACTTTTTAGGTCCCAAATGACTTTCTGCTTAGGCGTTAGGTATCCAAGGCTCAGTGTCATTTTACAATCCTGTAAGCCACAAACAGCTTACATTATAAGCACTACATTTTAATCCATATAAAGCTTTCTTTTGCATATTCGTTTAAAGTTAGAGGTTTTTCGATGCCAAAGTAGGAGCACAATTGAAAGCAGGCATGCAGAAAGTAACCCAACAGCACACAGTAAAAAACATATCCTCAGTTTCCAAAACTCTCTGAGTCCACGCGAAACTTAAAAGCTTGCAAGCATACTTGATTTAGAATGGAATTTGCGGTAGCCAATATTAACATTCGAAAGTCAGATTATTTTATCTGTACACACATTTACACAAAATTTAATAGGAAATTCAGGAAATCATAATACTTATAATAAAAAAGCACTTATTTTAATGGTTTTTTAGTTCTCTTATTAGTTATTGCTTTAATACTGTCATTAAATTTTGTAACAGTTAATCCTCTTCCCGTCCATATAGAGAAGTTTCACCAGATAGTGATACACAAACCATCTGCGATAGCAATATTGAATACTAACATAAACGAAAACAATGTTTCTATTTGTTTAAAAGCAACAATTGGAAAACCAGCAACCGCCTGCATCAGATATCTTTGAAATATATTACCTGGTTGATTGGCATCAAGAAAAATTAATGTCTTTCGATTTTATGATCCTGACAAGAATACTTGAGATATAAAATAATGAGTGAGATACGCTTAAATGTAAACATTATGGAAATGTCTGAGGGGATACACACCATAACATTTTATACCCTTAAAAAGGCGGTTATTTAAGAAATGAATAAGTGCACTGCCTTTCTATTACTGGGTGGAACAGTTTTAACGCCAGTGTTGATTCACTACCTCCAAACATTTATGTCTTGGCAATAGCCGATAGAACTTATGATATATTCGATATACTATTAAACTTCACAATTAATGAACCAGTATCAAAAATATGGTATATTAAAGCAGTACAACAATGGCGGGATTAAAAAGCTGGACTTCTTAATTTGTCGATTATGCTCAGGATACAATTATTGACGGCGACAAAAATGTAATCAGAACATTTACTCGACTATTACAGAGGGTAGAATACGTTGTGGATACAATGGAAACCGTAACTGAAGATGCAGAAAAGATCCGACACAACGCTAACTAAAGGTAGCTATATACCAAACAAAAGCGTTCGCTACCACAAACATGCAAAGTTTGAATATAATTCACACCTACAGCTCTAAATAACAGAACGACAACTATGAACATTGTAG
>JAAZFA010000207.1 GCA_012511995.1 Thermoproteota archaeon
CTCTTCAATGATTTGCCTGTATCAGACGAATTTAAACAATGGATGAAAACCCTAACTGGTAAAACGATTACCAAGCCGCCTCTATAAGGCATGTCAACGTAAGGTTTGGCTGTTTATGGCTACCAAGATTGTGCTAAGCGACATCAAAATAGCGCCTACAGCTGGATCGATTACAATTCCAAAACCAGTGAATAGGCCTGCTGCCAAAGGAATAGCGAATATATTATAGCCTGCTGCCCACCAGAGATTTTGTACCATTTTAGAGTATGTTCGACGTGAGAAATTGATAGCTTTAGGAACATCTTGGGGGTTGTTTTTCACTAAAATAATATCTGCGCTTTCAATGGCAACATCGGTTCCTGCCCCGATTGCAATTCCGATATCTGCTGTAACCAATGCAGGCGCGTCGTTTATTCCGTCGCCGACCATAGCTACACGATAGCCCTGTTGCTTGATTGAGGTGATTTTGCTTGCTTTTTGATCAGGTAGCACCTCTGCAAAGTATTCGTCGACACCTATGTCTTTAGCAACCGCTGAAGCTACTTTTTTTGAGTCACCCGTTAACATGTAAACTTTTACGCCACTACGCTTCAATTCCTCCACTGCAGAGCGAGATTCTTTTCGTATCTTGTCAGCTAATGCAAAAGCACCTGCTAATTTATTTTCGATTACTGTAAAAACAACTGTTTTTCCTGCATTTTGAAGCGAATCTATTCGTTTATCATCGAATTGGATGTTTAGATCTTTTAGGAGTGCTGGGCTTCCAACATAAACAGTGGTGCCATCAATTTTGGCTTGAACACCCTTTCCAGGAAGTGCTATAAAGTATTTACTTTCGGGGATTTTAACTTTTTTAGCTTTAGCATAGTTAACTATTGCTTTTGCGATTACATGTTCAGAGTGTATTTCAACTGATGCTGTGTAGGCTAATACTTCTTTTTCAGTTGTAAAACGTATTATATTGGTGACTCCGAATTGCCCGGTAGTCAGTGTACCAGTCTTGTCAAAAACTACTGTTTTTATTGCTCTTGCATCTTCAAATGCCTTTCGATCACGGATTAGTATGCCATTTTTAGCAGTTATCGAAGTTGAAAGTGCAACTACTAACGGAATCGCTAAGCCCAAAGCATGTGGGCAAGCAATAACCAGTACTGTGACGCTTCTAGTTAAAGCAAATTGTATATCGCCTATTAAACCCCATATAGCAAACGCCAAAATTCCCGAGATTATTGCAACATAAAACAGTAGAGCTGCGGCCCTGTTGGCGAGGTCTTGTGTATGAGACTTGCTTTCTTGGGCTTTACGAACGAGCTGTACTACTTGCGACAGATATGTAGCTTCACCTGTTTTGTCGATATATGTTCGTAATGAACCATCTCCGTTAATGGCGCCGCCGATGACAGAGTCGTTTGTTTTTTTGTGAATTGGTTTTGATTCGCCTGTGAGCAAAGATTCATCTACATAGGATTCGCCTTCGATTACTGTGCCATCAGAAGGAATTTTTTCCCCTGGACGAACTAGTACTATATTTCCGAGTTTCAAATGAGCGGCAGGTATGTCAACAATTTGCTCATCTATTATGACATGTGCCGTTGTAGGCATCACTTTTACTAATTCTTCGATCGCTCTTGAAGCCCCTAATACACTTCGTGCTTCTAACCAATGTCCAAGTAGCATAATATCAATTAGAGTTACGAGTTCCCAGAAAAAGTCGCTGCCTATAGAGAAAAAAACTGTCGTTGTGGAGAAGAAAAAAGCGACAGATATGGCTGTGCCAACGAGTGTCATCATACCGGGTTGCCGTTGCTTAAGTTCTTGGATGAGGCCTGTTAAGAATGGCCAGCCACCATAGACATAGATTATCGTTGCTAATGATAGTAGGATATAATGTTGGTTGGGTATGGTAAGGGAATATTGTAGCCAGTTCTGAATTATTTCGGAGAGAACCAAAACGGGTATAGTTAATATGAGGCACACAAAAAAACGAGTTTTTAAAGTTTGTATGTGCGTCGTATGACCTTGCATTAGTCCTTCATGCTTCATGCCATGCATATTTTGTTGAGAAGAATGAGTTCTATGATTCATAAGTAATAACTAAAAGAAAGAAAAAAAATTGTTTTACTTAAGTGTATTCTCTGAATGTGAAACTGCAGCTAGTACACCGTAGAAACTGTGTCGAAGACTCATCAGAACCTCGAGTTTGCACCAGCCAGACATTAACATTGTTATTTCCACATCGTGGACATTTAACCTGTATTGTCGGCATTGTGTAGAGTTCCTGCATTTCCCGGTCGATTACTGCAACGAATTGTTTAGGACTGTGTTTGATAACTTTTCCGTTCGTTAATTTTAATTCTGCATCGGGTTTTTTATGGCCGCATTTAACACAGGATAGCATTATTGTAGCTTGGCTTCCTGATCGAATTTTTTGTGGTGTTAGTCTTGAACCGCATTCCATACAAAATTTCATTGACACTTTACAACTCCTAAAAGATGTTATGACGATTCGTTAGATGGACACAGGCAGCTTGGAAGATGAGGCGAGAGAGTAACCAAAACTGAATTGCTTGGGTCTCGATTAACTGTTGATTCGTCTGACACCTTCGGATATTATCACATCCTTCGGATGTTATTTCTTAGTGTTTTTTGAATCATAAATAAACTTGTGACTTCATTGGTGCCGCACAATTTTTTTTGGTGCTAACCAGTTGTCACCGCAAACTGTTCCTCGGTGTTTGTTGATACGGTGTTGTCTAAGTTGTTCAGGGTTGGCGAGACTTTTTCTGCATATGGGGCAACGAAAAACTTGTTTTAGCAAATTAGCCGCCTTACGTTTGATCCATGGCTAAAGCGGTATATTAAGAAATGTGATTGTTATGGTACAGTAACAATCAACCCAAAGCTAAAATGCGTTAAAAAAATCTAAAGTCAAGATTACTGCTCGTTTATCAAGTTTTTGCGGCTAAAAATCTTTTCTATTTCTTCTTTGGATAGTGAGCCCTTCTCAATTGCCGATTCTTTTACAGTACGGTTTTCTGCTTGAGCTTGTTTTGCGATTTTTGCAGCTTCCATGTAACCAATTTTTGGTGCCAGAAAAGTAGCTAGCGAAGGGTTCTTTTCTAAGTATTGTTCACATCGTTTTTCATTGACAGTTATGCCCTTAACACATTTTTCTATGAATGTTGGAATATAATTCGTTAGGATTTGTATACTAAACAGCATGTTATATGCAATAACTGGAGTCATAACGTTGAGTTCTAGTTGTCCAGCTTGAACTGCCAACGAGACTGCCTCGTCACAGCCGACGACTTGATAAGCAACCATGTTGAGGCATTCAGCCATAACTGGGTTAACTTTTCCAGGCATAATCGATGAACCAGGCTGAACGGCAGGTAAGGTGATTTCATTTATACCTGTTGTAGGTCCCGAAGCTAACAGCCGAAGATCATTGGCGATTCTTATGAGCTCTAAGGAGAGTTCTTTAAGAGCACTTGAAACCGTTTGCGCTCTCCGGTGGCTTTGTAGTGCCTCAAAGTTGTCAGTGGCTGGTTTAAGTGGATAACCTGTTAGTTTTGCTAGTTCAGTGACTGCTAACTGCTTGTATTTTGGATGACTGTTGGCTCCGGTACCAGTAGCTGTTCCGCCTAATGCAACACTGTAGAGGTTCTCTTGTCGTCTACGAAGTTCAGCGGTTGCATTTGCTATTGCTGCACCATAGGCAGTGAATTCTTGACCAATAGTGATGGGTACTGCATCTTGGAGGTGTGTTCTACCCGATTTTAGCACATGAGAATATTTTTTCCCCAAATCTATGAAGGCTTCTGAGAGTTCGTCGAGTTCTTTTAACAGTGTCTGAAGCGCCATCAATAAAGAAACATGCAATGCCGTAGGGTAAGTGTCGTTTGTGGATTGCGCCATGTTAACATGATCGTTTGGATTAACATATTTGTAATCACCTTTCTGCTTACCAAGTATTTCTAATCCCCGATTGGCTAAAACCTCGTTAGTGTTCATATTAAATGAGGTTCCAGCTCCAGCTTGGAAGACGTCAACCACAAATTGGTCAGTGAATTTTCCAGCTAATATTTCATCGCAAGCTTGCACGATTATATCGCAGATTTTTTTATCTAACCAACCAACCTGCAAGTTTGCAAGCGCCGAAGCTTTTTTGACAAGCACATAAGCTTTAATAAAGTAGGGCGAAGCCTTAAGCCCGCTTACTGGGAAATTTTCGATTGCACGAAAAGTTTGAATACCAAAGTAAACATCATTTGGAATTGTTTTTTCGCCAAGTGGATCAAATTCTATACGTACGCCCATATCCTTATCCGCCATCTTACTGCTTTATTGGTTACTGCTCAGATAAGATTTTTCTTTTTAGAGTAAGTTAAATTAGGTTAAATCTCGAATTTTTCGATTATTCTATTTTCTTTTTCACCCGTGATTTCAGCAGTTACATGAAAGAATTTTTCAAGTCCTGATTTAATGATTCGAGGTTTTAAGAGTTCGTCGATTTGAAAGACACCTGCAGAGTTTGTCATTTTTATTTTGATAGTTATCGGTTTTTGCGCATGTTCTGTTGCTTCAATTAAGACTTTTTCTATACTCAAGGCTGAGACAGCGTGTATATCGATTTTTCCGGAGTTAAAGGGGATACGTGCTCGTCCTGCTTCCATATCTAAAGCGTCAGCTATACCGACTACACCTGCTTCCTTCGTTAATACTCTATTATCTGTATTGCTACTTGGCTTTTCTTCATGGCATACAATTGAGTGGAGCACTTCTGAGGTTATGATAACACGTTCTTCCTGATTGTACGTAGGTGTTAAGAGATTCTGAAGGATGTCGTATGCGATAAATGTGCTGTATTTTTCGTGATCCCGACGCTGTACAATCATACCTAAATCATGCATTATTGAACCTAAAACAACAATTACTTCTGCATCATCGTTTGTCATTCCATAATCTTCAACAACACTTGGCGTTATGAGTTTCTTATCAACCAAGATTCTTAAAAGCTTGAGTGCTATGTTTGAGACTATTTTGACATGTGTTGGACCATGATCTGTGTACCCCATGCGTTCGATTGCCATTACATTTGAGCATTTCCAGCAGGTATGCAGTTTCTTGTCTTCTTTTATTTTCTCCATAATCTGCTTTAGTTTCATGTTGCCGCGGTATGGAATGTTGAAAACATATGACAAATTCTTCTATGCTCCTTTACTGTTTTATTATGTGTAGTTGATTTAAACCTACGCTACCAATCCAATGTATTGAATTGTAAATAATTCGAGTTTGCAATGTTTTGGTCAGTTGAACTAGAATCTGGACGGTAAGTTAATACGGTAAGCTCAATATTGGAGCAGTAAGGTAATAACGATGTTGGACAAGAACAAATTTTCCGACCAGTCAAAACAGGTCAAATTGCCCTGTGGCTGCATCTATCATGACAAAGGCTGGATGTTAACGCGTGTCAAAGAATGTGCGTACCATCACCGTAGAAGAACAACGAAGCGACCGTATAGACCTAAAGCTGAATGTGTACGGCCCTAAACGTTTTAGCGCTGTTGCGTATTGCGAGTCATTTTTCCGCAATCCATTTAACTTGCAGTGTTGATTCCTAATCGATATGTCTGACCAACAATCGCCGCAAAAAACAAAGGGACGTTCTAAACAATTCCTAAAATATGGCATACAAATTGTTGCCATGATTGCCATCTTTGTTGCATTGTTCTGGTACATTGGAACTACGGTTCCAGTCGAATTTAAACCAAATGAACCAACGATAATAAGAGGCGTTGATTATCTCTACACTACTTTGCTTACACTTGATATTGGATATTTTCTTCTAGCTTTTTTGATGTACTTTGGAATTAACTTCTTTTTTGTAGTACGAATAAGACGTGTTTTAGCAAAAGATGGTGTTAAAACGTCCTTTGGTAAAACAATGTTAGCGCATTATGCTGGAATGTTAACAAGTGACGTTACCCCTGGGCGCTCAGGATACATTTTAACACCAGTTTACCTTAGAGATCAAAAGGTGCCAGCTTCAAAAGGACTCTCCAGTATCCTTGGCATCCAAACTATTGAGTTTTTAATAAAAGTAGCAGGTGGTGTTGGCGCTGTTCTTTTCTTAGTTAACACCGTGTCGCTTGTAACTTGGAACGAACTTTTTCCAGGGACAATCTTAGGAATAAACGTCGGAATACTTGTAGCAGCATTTGGCATCGCTTTAATGCTTACTGGCGCTATTGTGTTAGCGGCTTTTACTTGGTCCCAACGAGCCATCGGATTGTTTGATCGCATTGCTAATTGGCGATTCTTTAAGAAATTCACAGGGGGGTTGATGGGAAGACTCGAGGAATACAAAGAAAGTGCACATAGCACCCAAAAGGCGATTCCAGAGATACTAGGCTTTACTTTGATATGTTGGGTTCTTAAAGGCTTAGAATGGTACTTCTTAGGCTTAGCATTAGGTTTTACAGATATTCCATTTATCGCTTATTTCCTAATTCATCCACTAGTAACTGCTTTAGCGTTTGTACCGATAACTCCTGCAGGTGTTGGCGTTCAAGAGTTTGGTATTATCGGTATCTTGGGGCTGTTAGGTGTTGCGGCAGCGCCCGCAGCTGTCTTTGGTTTACTAGCTCGTGGGTTGTTAATTATTCAAGACCTTATTGGTGTCCCGCAAATAGTGAAATCAGCAGGGCTGCTCTTCTCTAGAAAAAGGGAAGATAGACCCTCGGTTCCAATTGCAACTCAATAATTTTTCTTTGAATGTTAATAGTATGAATCTGAGTGGCGGTGTCCGAAGATTCGACGTTTAGGTTTAATAATAAATACATAAAAAAGTTGATGTACTATTTCTTCTCAATTTCGCATGATGAGCTGTTAAATAATGTATATTCTGAACTGATAAGAATACTCAGGCAGGACTTCAATGTAGGTAACGACGACACTAATCAATAAGTTATTACCTTGAAGTAAAGTAGAATTTGTTCTAGAAACACTTAGGTCATAATTAACCGGTTGCATGGTTGATGTTTGATTATTTGAGTTATCCAAATGTAGTTTGCAACCCAAGGTATATGGAGACGCCGTCATTGTTCATGCATTTCCAACCGATTAGCTGACTGAATGATGGCCGTTGACTACCCATAAAGGATTTAATCCATAGTTCTTTGCCGGTGTGTAGGTCAATTGCAATAACGGGTATTCCAGCAACGATAAATTGTGTAGGCTACATCCTTCATATGCATCACCGTTCTCAAAAGAGCCAGGTTTTGATGGTATATACGTCGTATCATCTAAAGCTATTTCTCCGATTAGACTACTCTGATTTTGACCAAGAGATCTTGTCTAGAGAATATGCTGTTGCAGGTCCATCATTGAATGGGCTATAGCAACCTTAGGTGCTCGAAGCCAATGAGCCATTATGCGGTACTATTCGTGTATTTGAGTACCAACGGGCGAGACCAATATTCTGTTGGGAGCGGGAATGCAGGATAGTATTCAACAGAGTCCTTTTGTACGACTAGTATAAGGGAATCACTTTCTGCTGCATGATAGAGATTAGATGTTGGGCATAGGTGACTGGTTGGATTCTGTTCAGGGGAATTTGTTCTAAGTGTATAGTTTCTGGCTTGATTTAGAATAAAAATGATGCATGTTCTGCTTGTGAGTTTGTTTTTGTGTAATCTAAAGTTGTGTTGGTAGTGTCAGGTGCTTCGAGGTTGTGTTGGCGCTAATTTCTGCTTATATACTGTGCTACCGCTTGTGAAGGGTTTTTTGGTTGAATATCATATCAAGACAGTTTTTTGCTATACGCTTGTTTGTCGATAAGTCATTTGCCGCTTGTGTCTGCACAAAACCACCACTTTAGAATGGTTAAGTATTAGTCAATAGGGCTGTGGGGTCACAGCCTGTAGCAGCAAAAGCATCTATCGAGAAAAATATGACATACATAACAAGAAACATATCAGCCTATAACATACAATAATAGCTTCAGCTGATCCACTAAAACCAACATATTATCTATCGATTGCTGTGTGTATATATGACCATATTACGTAGTCTTATAAACTAAAACATACCATTTACAAAGTCCCAACGGAGGCGAAAAAAACAAGTGTTAAGTCGAGATTGCGACGGATGTGAAATGCTTCACATGTGCAGTGAAAGATATCGTAGGGTTGGAAAAAACGAAAAAGTTTACTGCCCAGACGGTACAGCACACCTAGTCGACCAAAACTAAATATTTTAATTTTTTATTTATTGCGCAAATAGGAAAATTTTTTGCAGAAAATAGATGTAATTTTAAGTTAATAAGTGGGAAAGAGAAATACGCGAGAAAGACAAAAATCTAAGAACAACAAACTAACTTGTAAACGTGGAAACAGTGGATAAACTCGAATATTTGATGTGGAGTCGCAAATATGATAAAGCCTATGGCTGGCAAGCACAACGCGAACGTGAGTTAGGTGCCAAATTTCGAAAGAATAAGGCACTCACAGTCAAGGATCTCTCAGCAGTAGTTGAATGGAAATTTAAAGACGAACCAGAAAAATTACAGCGTGTTCAAGAATTAGTAAACCGCAATGATGAAGAAAAAGTACAGCGGATAACAAGTCAAACCCTAAGTCTCCCAAACGCAGATGACAACTACCGCATTAACTGTCTAATTGCACTAGAAGGCATAAGCCCAGTTCTAGCTAGTGTTATCTTAACATTCTTTGACCCACATAAATACGGTATTTTTGATAGATCTATCTGGAAAGGACTATTAGGCAATGTTCCACTTGGACTCTATACACCTCAAAATTATGTTCGGCTACTAATTTCGCTGCGTAAAACAAGTAAAAAACACGATTTGGACGCAAGAGTCATCGACAAAGCATTATACAAAAAATTCATCGATGGATCCACTTGAAAGTTCAACTATGATAAATCATATATTTCATCAACACTATTACTTTTTAGAGGTTTTTTAAGCATTTTTTGGAGGTGGATTTTTTGGTTAAAAAAGAGGGCGAAACCTACAAGTGTGATGAATGTGGTCTTGTTATCGAAGTAAGAAGTGGATGTGGGTGTGATGAGTCCTGCGAATTAGTTTGTTGTCAACAACCTATGACGCAAGTCTCAGAAGAGGAAGAAGCCCAGAAAGCTCCAGAAAAATAAGTAAACAAAACACTACTTTGTTTCAAGTTCCCTTACTAATTTTTCCACTTTTTTAATAATATATTGATTAATTTTTTCCCCATTGATTGCTGAAGCAATTGTTGGGTCACCGTTTACAGCACTTGGAATAAGCTTCTCAGGATGTGCAATAACCTCAAAACGGGGTAAATTCCAAGTATCAGCTTGTCCCTTGCATTTTATCAAGTTTGGTTGAATCGCCATCATCCTTGATGTTTCAAGCGTACCTGCATGCCCATCACCAGCCTTAGCGTATTTAGATATAATTTCTTCTGCAATATCAAAATCAGATAGCACCATGATCCGTACTTTTCCTGGCGAAATTTCACCATTTTTAATAACAATTTCTTGTGCCGCTAACCGAAGAGCCACCATATGAGAGTTCCCTGCATGCCCACTCATAACAATAATGCGGTTAAAGCCGTTACGAATCAATTCTGATAACACGTCAAGGGTAACTCTGTAGAGAGTATCGAACCCTATTGTTAATGTGCCAGGAAAATTGCGGGTTGCATTACAGATTCCATAACGGAAGGGTGGCGCGACAAGACACCCAGTTTTTTTAGCTACTTCAAAAGCAATATTTTCTGATTGGATACTATCAGTACATAAAGGCAAATGGTCGCTATGGGCTTCTACGCTGCCTAAGGGAAAAATTACGACGGTACCATTTTTTGCGGCATCAGCTACTTCTTTGCTGCTTAACTCATCAAACCAGACCGACGAAGGCTTTTTTGTGTTTGTCATAGTTGATAGTCAGCGAAACATGTTCTTTTGTTTTTTGGAATTTATTCAAGAAACTGTTCAAGGTACCGAATAATCAACCCGTAGGCTTTTTCTTCACTAGGGTCAACTCGACCTCTCATCTCGTTAGTAGTGATTAAGACTTCACCTTCATTTTCATTGACTGGCTCGTTGTATTTTATTCTAAATACACATCGAGCGATTACACCACTTTCAACTTGGAAGGTCAGTAAAGGATACCTTATACCGGGTAAATGCACGTCATATTTTTGGTCTCCCTTATCTCTAAAAAGAAAAAGTTTCGTTTTTTCAATTTCCCAAAGACTATTTAACAAAGTACCTTTGTAATTTGGGAATTTTGACTGTATTTTTTCTGCTCTTGATTTAGCTTCCTGTATTTTATTGTTAAGACATTCAATATCCCAAAGTTCGATTCTCCATTTTTCTGCTTCGACCTTCGCTTGCTCCGTGAAGTAGGCAGTTGCAATCACAAGTGCTTCTGCACAATCCCCACGAATTTTCTTCATTAGTGATACAATCGACTCTGAGACTCTATGCGTTCGTGGGCACAACACCGCTTGAACTGCCACCTTATCATCGCCTTTGCAAGCGACTACATCAACGCCCAGGCCCGTGGCAGTCAACATTTCTGATTGGATTTCAAAGCCTAATTCGCCAAGAAGCCATTTAATGAAGAACCCAAACTCTTCAGGAACTAAACAATCCAAAGGATATGTGTTATTCTTAAGCTGATAAGTTTGGTCACCTGCTTTTTGGAACAACCTTACAGTTTTCTGTTTTTCTTTCCCTTTGACAATGCTATCGACTTGCTTCTCAATCCTGGCAGCAAGAGCTTCTGCCTTATCTAGTGGCAACTGCAACTTATCGGCTAAATACCCCGCTAAATCAATGTTAGGATACTGCTCGCAAACCTCTTTTAAAACACCATTAAAATATGCACATTGCATTGTTAAACCTCAATCCTTGGTTTGGCATGTTTGGGACACATTTGTCGCTCGAATTCGTCAGTATATGTTAAATTGAGCTTTGAAAAAACTTTTCCACATACATCACATGTACCATAGTGGTAGATACATATACTAGAATTGTCATGGCTACATTTGAATTCGAGAAGTTTGCTGTGTTTTTTACCACAAACACTGCAGATAAAGCCACCGTCACGTTCAATGTACTCACCAAGTTTTTTGTCGAACATAAGGTTAGCTTTTTTGGAGTAACATTTTCCTGAATCCACGGATTGCCGTATACAATCTCCACAAACATACAATCCATCCTGTGTCGCATAGCCTTCTGTGATAGTAGTATGACAGATGGAACAGGATGTTTCAAGCGGTTTATTGATTCCTAAAACAAAGCTGCCTGTTATGGTTGCTCTATTGTCTAAGTGTATTTCAAATTTTAATTTAGTTGTATTGATGACCAGTAGATTGATGAACCTAATTGATAGAGATGTTACGTAAGAGTCTTCTTCACGTTTCACAAGTTTCTCATAATTAGACTGCCATTTAACATAATCGAAATCATGCTTTTTTGAAATAACTTGTTCTCGACGTTCCCTTCTAAGACGCTTGTCAAAAGCTCGAAGTTTCACTTTCTTCTCTTTACCCAACGATAAATCATATAGCAACACTTTTTCTTGCAGAACAGTTATCAATTCCTCTTCTACCTTAGTCTTAAGCATGTCAAAGACTTCAGGTTTTAGTTTTGACTTAGTATCCTGAAACTCGATTGCGCTATTCCTAAAATTATCCTCATTAAATTCTTCACATGAAAAAATGTTACTTTTTTCGTCAATGAGAATACTTATTTGCTCCTCACTTTTTGGTCTTAATTTATTTTGAAAAACAACAGAATAATAAAATAGAAAGTACTTTGACGTTTCTGATCTGCTGATGTTTACTGATTCAATTTTCCCATAGTTTATCTTATGATAACATGGCTGCGTTCTGTGACAGATGTGAATTGTTTCTTTATCAGTTGATAACTTGAAACAATTTTGACATTCATATAAGGTGTCTTTAAAGTAGCTTCGAATTAAGGCTTCCACGTTTTCTTTGGGGTTTATTTGAATTTGACATGGTGCTCCTTTTTCTAGGCATTCTTTGAGAATCTGCTGAAATGCTGGACTACCAACAGTAATTAATTGAGCTTTTGTTTGCCTTGCGATAGCCTGTTCATAAGTGTATTCGAATGTTTCACCTGTGTCAGGATAAGTAACTGTTAAGACATTCCCATTTTCAGTTATTATTCCCTGTTTTGATTTGAAGTATACTTTTACGAATTGCCGGATTTTTTCCTCCAGAGTTGTACTCAATCAAGAACGCCTCGGGTGAATTGTTCAGCCAACTCTTGACTCTGCTTGGATACGTTAAGCTTGTTGGCGAGTTTCTCAAGCTCCTTTCTAAGGTCTAATCGGCTGTTGCTTCTAAGAAGTATTTCACCTATGGTTTTTTGTATGTCCTGACTGCCTTCTTTTAGTTCAGCTAACACGGTTTCCATTTTGCCTACGACCATAGTGAACAAATCGATTTTTTGGTAAAGAACATGTAAGACGTAATCATCGACGGTATCTTTAACGGCTAAATTAAACACAGTAACATCGCGTTCCTGTTTGAAACGGTGGATTCTACCTATGCGTTGTTCAATCTTCATGGGGTTCCAATGTAAGTCATAGTTAAACATAAGACAACAGTTCTGGAGGTTGAGACCTTCAGCGGCTGTATCGGTAGCAACTAAATACTTGATGCCTCCGCTCTTGAAGGCCTCTATGACTGCGTCACGTTCAAGTTGATCCATATCGCCTAAGAAGACGGCTGCTTTACCGAATTTGTCATCGAGCATCTCTTTGATTTTTTGAGCCGTTACTTTCCGTAAGCAAAAAATCAAAGCCTGCTCCTTTTGGGTCTCATGAAGAATTCTTCCCAATAATTCCATTTTGGTACTCTTAACTTTGTTTGCCATCTCGATTAGTTTGGATGTGATAGCGGCTTCGGTTGGAAATCGCTTTTGCCGTTTTAGCAAAGACTGGATAGAAGCTGCTGGTGAACTTGAAAAAGACTGTTGTAACGTGATAGCTTGGAATACTAAAATAGCATTACTTTGTGATTTAGAGAATTTCCGGTTAGGATTCTCAGCAACGAGTGTTTCTATAGTCTTGAAACTATTTTTACTCATTTCCCGAAGATACTCGGTTGCAGCATCGATAAATTCACGCTCAGCGTCATTTGCTTCAAGGGTCCTAGATTCAACGATGCGTTTAGTAAATGGGATACCTGTTTCTTCTTTTCTAGTACGGCACATCACGGTTTGAAGGTTCTGCCGAAGAGCGTAAGCTTCACTTTCCCGAACCACACGACTCCTTGAATCTTCAGCGAAACGACTAATAAAAGCTCGTTCGGTATCAAACATCCCGGGTTGAATTAGATCAACGAGGCTGTAGAGGTCTGTTAATTTGTTACATAGGGGTGTAGCGGTTAATAATAAGAGGTGATTCTTCCGTAATTCAAAGAGGCAATTACGCCCTTTACTGTGCGTATTTCTAAAAGCATGCGCCTCGTCCACTACAATCAGATCCCATGTTCGTTTAGAGATCTCATCAAACTTTCGCGGTAATAGGGTATGTGAACAAAGAACTCTGTTATCTGTCTTAAAGTTAGCTCTTTCATTAGACTTATTTGCGATAAGAAAGTTTTCGCCGAACTTCTCCAACATTTCACTCTTCCACTGTGACAACAAACTCTTGGGAGTAACAATCAAAATTGAACTAATTTCTCCTCTTAGCAAAAGCTCTTTCATAATAAGACCTGCTTCGATGGTTTTGCCCAAGCCAACTTCATCTGCAAGAATGGCATTTGCATTCATCTCGTTGATTACTTGAAGGGCGGTTCTAAGTTGAAAATTGTATGGCACTAGTTTGGTACGGATAGAATCAACAGCAATTAATCGACCAATTTTTGAGGTTCCTCTAAGTTTCCACGCATCAATATTAAGTTGAAACGCTGGGAATGGCTGGAACTTGTTTTTCCTGATTAATTCTTTCATGTTGAAAGGGTCGCTGTAAATGCAAGTGAAGAGATGTTTGATTCTTGTGTTTTTCTGGTTCGGTTCTTTGTATTCGCAAACAAATGTTCTTTCCTCCCCTCTAGGTTGAACTTTGAATTTCTTTTTCTTTGATGTTTTCTTGCCAGAGTTTGTTGTGCCTGACTTCTGTAAATTCTCAAGTTCAATTCTGGCAACGTGGAGCGCATCATTTTTTATTTGTATATTTTCAGGCAAGGGTATCGCCAACTACTAACCGTTTAGCTATAAAAACTTGAAGCGCATCCCTCTAAGTGTTCTTTGGGGTTATACATGACAACACCTATTGTTTTCGGAAAACTCGAGCGATACTTGAGTGTATTTTTTTGAATTTGAACACTCGATTTCCCGAGCAAGCACCGATTCTGAACCGTATAGTTTAATTCCTAAGAATGATTCTTTATGGAATAGGCACTTGGTGATTTCTTGTTCAAAAAAACTAAAATAATCTGTACAATAGGGCCTGCAAGCTTTCAAAAAGAAGTAATAACAAAGATGTATAAGCTTGGCATGAACGGTGTGAGGATAAACACTGCGTACGGAAACATTTCACAGTATCGATCAACTATTGAAACAGTTCGGGAAATTGGAGAAATACCCATAATTCTTGATTTAAAAGGCCCTGAAATTCGTCTCAGAACTAACCAGCCTATGAAAAAGATAAACATCAATGACGTTTTTGAAGTCGGCTTTAAAGATGAAGAAATCTGTTTTAACCATAATTTCTATGATAAAGTAGACGTTGATGACCGCATTTTAATCGACAATGGAAAAATTAAGACCATAATCATAGGAAAAAGCCATAACAAACTACGATTGAAAGCATTAACCAGCGGTGTAATAGAGGATGGCAAAGGAGTTAATGTTCCAAATAAGCATCTCTCTGTTCCAACTCTCTCCAAAAAGGATATAGAAATCGTAGAATTCGCTAAAAAACATGATGTAGAATATGCAGCGTTGTCTTTTACACGATGTGTAGCCGATGTGGAAGAGCTTTCAGGTAAACAAAAGTTTGAAGGCGGAATAATTGCAAAAATCGAAAACGACGAAGGTGTTAGGAATGCTGCGGGAATACTCGAGACTGTAAACGGAATCATGATAGCTCGGGGTGATTTGGGCGTGGAGATTGAGCCTGAAAAGGTACCTTTGATTCAGAAGTCATTGATAAAGCAATGCAACCAGAGAGGTAAATTGGTTATAACTGCAACAGAGATGCTTGAATCCATGATTTATCAGCCTGACCCAACGAGAGCTGAAGTAAGTGATGTGGCAAACGCTATTCTTGACGGATCAGATGCTGTTATGCTTTCCGGTGAAACAGCAATTGGGAAATTTCCTGTTCAAGCGGTTGATATGATGGCGCGTATCGGGCATGAGACCGAAGCTGCAGCCAAAAGCAAGGTTGAAAGCACCCACTACATTAACATTTCAGATACTGTAAGTAAAGCGATATGGGAAATAAGCTTAAGCATGCCACTTGATAAGGTCATCACGCTGACTAAAACAGGTTATACCGCACGTATGATTGCCCGCTTTAAAATTAAGCAACCAATAATCGCTGTTACTCCAGAGATTGAAGTGAAAAAACAGCTTGAATTGGTATTTGGTGTTAGACCTATTTTGATTAATTATCTTGATGAGAAAGATTCGATTACAGCCGTTGCTAATAGGCTCTATGATATGCGTTTTCTAAAAGACGAGGAGACGGTACTGTTTACGGCTGGTGAACACACTATAATGAAGCATGCGAGTAACGCAATTGAGATACACAAAATTGAGGAGCTAAGAAAATTCTCCGCCGTTTAAGGCATGGTTGAACCTTGCCTTTTCTTTTTATATGGATCGATTCATCATTATTCGAGAAGATTAATTAAGTTAATTGTCAATTATTTTTTTGGTGTTTTTGTGAAAGGCTTTGTGGATAACATAGAGAAATCAACCGTTGAAAATCAAGACTTTCGTCGTGTACTTTACACAGGAAAATATAGCCAATTAGTCCTTATGGCAATTGGTATTAACGATGACATAGGAGAAGAAACACACGATGATGTTGATCAGTTCTTCAGGTTTGAACAAGGTGAAGGCAAAGTTATAATCGACGGTGTGGAACATAAAGTTGGAGATGGCGATGCCGTAATAGTTCCTGCGGGCGCTAAGCATAATGTAGTAAATACTTCTAAGGATTCCTTGCTTAAACTCTATACAATTTACTCACCACCTGAACATCAGGATAAAACTGTTAGAAAAATAAAGAAGGACGCACTTGAACAAGAAGAACACTTTGACGGTAAGACTACGGAATAAAAATGGGCAACGCCTCAGAAGTAGATTATACTATCTTAATTTTAAAAGCAATTGCTGAATACAACCGTTATAGAAGTCCTGAGGCTAAAGCCAAACTCATTTCTTTTACCGACAAAACGTTGGTTATCGAGTTTTCGGGGTCTTTCTGCAATACATGTAACATACAATCATATTTTGAAGATTATATTTATGAGCTTAAGCGATTAACTGATTGTTTTACAGTTGAAATAAGCCAGACAAAATCCTTAGAAATGAATAAATTCGAAGTAAAATATGAAGTTTTATCATAAAATAATGTAAACTTTAATTTTTAAATCGTTTTACCTATTAGTGGAAAATGCAAATGCTTAGGTAGGCTGATAATTGGCATTATCCTTCTTGCTATACTATTTTTTTCTGAATAATGACTTACTTTCGTTTGTTCTTTGTTAATGCATTTCTAGTTTCAA
>JAAZFA010000014.1 GCA_012511995.1 Thermoproteota archaeon
CAATTTATGATAATTTATCAAGCGGTACCATGCAAAACATTCAGGACACGCCAAAAGCAAAATTTGTTAGAGGAGACATCTTAGATCTTAAAACCCTCTGTGAGCAACCAAAAACAGATTTGATCTACCACTTAGCTGCACAGGTTGTCGTTGGTTATTCCATGGAAAATCCGCTAGCTGATTTTGAAACTAATGCCAAAGGAACCCTATATGTTCTTGAAAAAGCCCGAAAAGATGATGCTAAAATCCTATTCGCTTCATCTGCTGCTGTATACGGAAATCCAACCATTTTCCCAACACCTGAATACTATGGCTTTCATCCATTCTCATGCTATGGACTCAGCAAGGTTGTGGGTGAAGAATACTGCCAAATGTATAAAGAACAATACGGTCTAGACGTTGTTATTACAAGATTCGCTAACGTGTATGGCCTTCGCTGTCATGGTGTAATCCATGATCTTTTAGAAAAACTCGATAAAAACCCTGAAAAACTAGAGATTCTTGGCACCGGAAAACAATGCCGCGACTTCGTACATATCTCGGACGTAGTCGATGCACTCATTCTTTTAGCTAAAAAAGAAGGCATCACCGGCGAGGTATACAACTTGGGGCTTGGTAAAACCGTATCCATTATTGAATTAGCAAACATGATTCTTAGCATTCTTAACCTGCAAAATAGAACTGTTGTCTCAACTACCGGTGTCTCCTGGCAAGGTGACGTAACCAAAATTTGGTTCGACATTAGCAAAGCCCAAAAAGAACTCGGTTGGACACCAAAAGTTTCCATAGAGGAAAGTATCAAAGAGGTCATCGCTGACAGGAAGCTCAAGATATGATCTCTACCTCACCTGTAAGAGGCTTAATCGCGCTTATACGGCTTCCTTATTGGATGATGACCGGCGGTTTAGCTGTCTTAACCGCGTTTGCTATAAGCAAAGGTAACTTTGCAGGTATTCCAACGCTGATGGAAAACCTTAACTTTGCAATAGTTGCACTGTTAACTTTCTTTTCGATGGCTTTCATCGCCTCTGCTGGCTTCGCAATAAATGATTACTTTGACCGTGAAAGCGACGCAGTTATCAAACCAAATCGACCCATTCCTTCAGGAGCTCTTTCAAAAAAGACCGCTCTTATAATTTCAGGCGTATTGTTTGCGTTAGGTTTACTGTTGTCCTTTTTTATCAACTGGTTAAGTTTTGTAATCATCGCTGTTGATTCACTTCTACTTCTAGTTTATTCCTACTTAGTCAAGCGAAAGTCAGGTTTTGCAGCTAATTTACTGATGGGCGTCTTAACTGGTACAGCATTCCTATATGGTCAAGCAACAATCACAGGAACCATCACTCTTGTATCTTTAAGCCTCTATCCCATTGCTTTTGGCACCATTGGCGGTAATGTGTTGCGAGATATTTTCAGCGAAGAAGGTGACGCCAAAGTTGGTTACCCAACTCTACCTCAAAAAATTGGCAACATAAGTGCCGCAAAAGTTGGCGGTTTCTTTTTCCTTCTAACAGGGTTGCTAACACCGCTACCCTATTTGGTTGGTGGATTCACCGTTTATTATCTGCCATTAATCCTAATCTGGAGTGCGATACTGCTCTATTCATCTATACGCTTGTTTACTTCATCTTCACTTATTTCAAATATACGAAAATATGAGCGCATAGTAACGATGTCGATGATGCTATTACCGTTAGCATTGATCGTTGAAGCAATTGCTGGGGTTCTTATAGCTTGAGTGAAACAAAAAGCATATGTCCGGAATGTCAGAAAAAAATTGAAGCACAATTAAAAAGGGAAAATGGGAAAATTCAAATAATAAAAAATTGCCCCGATCATGGTGACTTCAAAGCTACACATTGGCAAAGTGAACCAATCTTTGACCATATGCTAAAATACGATCAATTCCAGTACCTTGGAGACTTAACAGCACCAAAAAATCCTGAAGGCTGTCCCTATATTTGTGAAACCTGTAAGAACCACGCTTCAGGAACAGTCATCGCCGTCATCGATGTAACAAAACGCTGTAACCTGCGTTGTGCAGTTTGTTTCTCGACTTTTCCTAATCAAGAATCAACCGACTATGAACCAACCAAACAAGCACTCATAGACATGCTCGAGTTTGCTGCAAAGGCAAATCCAAAACCGCCAGCGATTCTATTTTCAGGCGGCGAACCATGTGAACGTGAAGATATGCCTGACATCATTGCTGCAGCTCACAATCTCAAATTCATGACTATAATGGCTACTAACGGTATGAAGATAGCGGATAACCCTAAACTCGCCGGTAAATTTAAGGAAGCAGGGCTAAACATTGTCTACTTATCCTTCGATA
>JAAZFA010000208.1 GCA_012511995.1 Thermoproteota archaeon
CATTGGCTCAAGGTTAAAGAAATTGATGGAAAGAGGCATAATTTGAGTTGCATTCATAACTTGTCGGATACTTACATTATGCTAATTCACGGGTTAAGCGATAAACTTCAAACAAGGGCTCGTAGATAATACCCTCGTTTAAGCAATCCTTAATGAGTTGTTCGGTGTCTTGCGGTTTCTTTTTTGCTTCTCTAATAATGTCTGATTTTTTCGCGCCATATTCTCCGGTTGAATGATACTTTCGGATTATCCGGATTATATCACGGTATTTGACATTAAGCGATGCTAGGTTTTCTTTGCCTGAAATTGGGCTAGCAAGTAAATCTGACCAAATATCATAAAGGTACTCAAAGTTCCATTTGAAGTACTCATCAAAAACTTTGGACGCAACTTGGGGACCTGCTATGTTGATATCATTAGCTCTTGCATAAGCTAAACATTCTCGAAACACTGAGGATGGTCTTGAATTGTAACTAGCGTTGAGGAAACCGTGCTTAGTCAAGTGTGCTGGGTCCAATCCATAACTATCAACCAGCTTTTCCAAACCATCCACTATCCTTGCCTCAGATGTTGGGATATCTTCGATAATTGGTGTTTTCATGTGACTAACTATCATGAATTTGAGCGCGTCAAACTGATCTATAACCGGTCTCAACCGGTTAATGCATGCATCCTCTGGGATAACTGTTGGCACATCACTAAGACTACAAGGTGGATCTTCTATCGATAAAGGCTGGCTGTTTTTACTAAACATTGACAACGAAATTTCGCTATCCTGGTCAGGCGCCAAACTCTTATGTGTCAATAAACTTTCAGTCACCCTTGATAGAGGTCTATCGGCGTCTTCTGTAACAAAACCATATTTGTATCTTAATACAAACCTTCCAAATCGTGTTTCCACTTTATGGATGTTACCCATATCTTGGGGTATTACATTTTTTATTTCCCTCACCACTTTCAATGGCAACCCAGACTTTGTAGAATCGTACAAGGTCAGATTTATTCCACCCATATTTCCAAAAAATGCTGGTGTGCTTATTGCAGAGAATGCCAGAAAATCCCTTATTTGTGGTTCTAAAGATTCTACTCTAGAGGTTAAACCCAATTTGAAATCTTTATAACTAAATGATAATTTTTGAAATTCAAGAGTTGATTTAGTGTTTATCCAATCATAAACCTCTAGCACCAAATCGCCCTTAAAACGCCTAGAACTTTCAGATATTTTCTGAATCCTTTCAAATTTAGCAAGCCCTGAGGCAGTAATATACGCGTTCTCAGACGGCGCAGTGTCCGTATAGTTCATGCAAACCACATAGGCCTGATTTGAGAAGAGTGTTGGAACTAAAGCAAAAACGCCATTACCAATCCATTTGACATAGCACTTACAGAGGCCTTCTCGTTTGCTTTTACGCTTGAATATTCATTTATTCGCTCATGCTCAAAAGGCAACCATAGCGCTCCAGATTCACGTTGCCACAACTTGAGATTGAAATACTTTAAGGATGAGGATGACATGGATAACTTCCTAAGTTAACCATTAATAGCATTTTTATCCTTAAAGGCTTTAGCAAAAAACTATTGACTGTTTCCTCAAAAGCAAAACATGTGCGCCAAAGCAGCTATTGTTTATTCGGCCAATGTTACTTGGTTTCATTATAGTAAAATGCTTATATAGTGTTTTACTTTTATGAAATGCCGAGTTATATTTTTGAACAAAGCTACAGAATCAAGTCTCAAACTGATTCCTTGACGAGTTCATTTATCTTGGAAAGGTTGTTGCTACTTACTACTTGCCAAAATACTCGGTTCAACGGTTTACCTTTGAGTTCCCTAAAACAGGGTATTTGTGTGTCTGCTAGGTCTCTTAAGGTTTTATTAACTGTTTTTACTTTATCGCCTTTTATAGTAGAAAGCGTTTGGTCAATTAGCTCTGCTGTACTGTATTGATTAAACGCTTCTTTTAGGTCCACTTTCCCGTCAAATACAGGTTTTAGAAGTCGGCATAGGAATCGAATTTTTAGCACACGTGCACTCCACACGTATAGAGGCCACTTTTGAGAAGAACTAACGTAAAACTGCTGAAAGTTCACTATATTTCTCTTAATACCGGCATCTGCTTCTGCAGTGTCAGAGAGTGCATACTTATCCATTGTTTTCTCGATATCGTCGAGCACTTGCAAGACTGTTAGTTCCTGTTCTCGATACTTAGCTTCTAGTGGCACTATCGTTTCAATGGCATCGAAAATTTCTGAGAAATCACTCAATGTCAATTGTTGTTTCTTGCTTAAAACGGAAACGTCATAAATTTGTTTGGGGACATCTGGTAAATCAGATATACCAATCGTGTTTTCAGCAAGAGTTAAAATTTTATCGCCTATGAGTGACGAAACCGAGTAACATTTTAATTGGTTGATGGTTAAAGCAAAAGTCTCTTTATTTGAAATCATTTGTATGGGGAGTTTGACATCTTCAAGCAAGAAATCAATCTTAACTTCACGCAATCGCCCATTCTTAGAAGGAATCAGCGGCTGCACCTTTGCCAGGTAAGTCACCATATTAATCTCTTTGTGAGGACGCTTGGGGGTATATTTTTCAAACTCCACAGAAGGGATTCTTTTATGAATTTGCGATAAAACCTCAACTATCTCCTCTTTCTTTTTGGGTGCAACGATATCTACGTCTACACTGCCTCTTTGCATTTCAACCGGAAGATGCAACTGAACGGCAGCTCCACCTTTTAAGACAAAATCTTCAGATTCTCTTTGCAGTTGTGCGGCAATCTCACAATCCCAGAGAAAGAATTCAACCTGTATCGGATCTGAAAAGCCATACTTACGCGCTTGTTCTCTCACTTTTTCCTCTGAAAAATAAGATTCATTATGAAGCCAAGTCAAAGCTTTAACTCCTTATTCCTTCAATAACGGCTTTTGTCGATTCCTTTAGGACGCTCTCATTTAATTGCAAGCTAGGAACTAGCTCTTTTACTATCGACTCCATTTCGCCTCTTATGCCTCGGCGGCTTGCAAATCTTAGGAGACGACTAATATCAATTTTCTCTTCACGAAATGCATTGGCGATTAAACGCCCAACTTCCATTTCAGAAAAAGGAATTCTATACCGTGTTACTTCAAAATATGTATCCACAAGGGCTCTTTCGATGGTTGCTCGACCATTAAGATTGCCTTCAAGAACTGAGTATTCCCGTATGACAAAAATGTCGCCCTCCTCTAAAGCTTGGAGCACAACATCAATCTGTTCTCTGTTTGGATTGAGAAACGCTCCCATGCCCTTATCTTTTAGAATATTAGATGCATACTCGCCCGAACCTTTAATCACATAAATGAGGTGAATTTGTCTCCGGGTAAGCAGGTGATGAAACCTTGTTAAGGCTGAAGGTCCAGTTATCATAAAATCTATGCCTTTTTCTGCGAGACTATTTTCAGCGTCTATAAGCTGTGGAGAAGTAAATGATACCGTAAAGTTTGATGATAAATCAGCATTGCCACTTGATAAAGGTCGAATATGACCCACCTCATAGATGCCTCTGGTAGATCGAGCCAGAGAACCTTCTTTTACCAGTTGAAATAAGGCTTGACGTATCGCTATCTTGGAGTAATTGGTGTTTTTCTCCAAAACTTTAACTGCTTCATCAACTAGAAAGGGTTCGTTTCCAAACTTCTTTTTGATAATTTGAAGTACTGAATCAGTCCATGGCATTGCTAACTACTAACTAATTACAAAAATATATTTTTTTGCTATTTGTTAGTAAAAATCTTTTTGTTGCGCATGAAGCGGTCGCCTTAAACGCCAAAACCAGCCACAAAAGGTCCAAATTCGCAGGTTCTGGATAGGTCTTCGCCCAACTCCACAACAAAACGCACACTCCATGTTTTTGCTCCATCTGTATACGGCAAAAGTATCGAGGCAACGCTGCTTGGGCAAATAGAAAAGGGAAACAATACGGCTAGCGGCATCGCTAAAGTCATCGGTGAATCTGCGAACTTTGTTAGAGTCAAGCTTTATGAATTGGCAAGCAGAGGGCTAGTTAAAGTCGATAAATCCAGTAAACCGCATAGGTTTAGATCAAATAAAAGCTAATTAAAACGTAAGTAATATTCAGGAAGTTTACACTAGAAGCATTTGATTTTTAACTTCATTAGGGGTTGATATCATGGATTTGAATGTAAACAGAGCCCATCTGAATAATCGATGAAGGACAAGTCGCATTTTTTTATTATAGACTCGATTTCTTCAGCGATTTTCTTGATATAATCTGGTAAATACTCTTTTCTTCGCTCAAAAAGTTCTTGCAGGATTAATTTAATTTTCTGAATGTTTTCAGCCATGATTTCAAAATCAGGCAGCTTTTCGATTTCTTGATACTTATCTGTAACCGCTTCAATGATTCCGACTACAGGGATTGTATAAGCCCATAATATTATGGACCTGAACTGTTCTCCAAGTGATTAGGTACTGCAGTCTATCGAGTTAAATCTGACCGTTTCTATATTCCTAAATTTGTCTTTTAGAGAAAGTTTGCAGTCCATTCAATGTATTAAACAGTTGAATAGTATTTCCGATGGTTAGATTGTCTTGGACTTTGCCTTTCAAGCTTGCAGCAACATCTGCCAAAAACTCCATTGCGACTCAACTTGCATCATATTCTTCCCAGACCGCAGAAGCGTTATGAAGAATTGCTTCCTGGCATCCAACAGGTTTTTTGAAGTATTCATCGGACCCTACCTTTTAACCAAACAAAGTGGTCATAGTTTGCATGCGTGAATTCATGAAGGAAAGTGCTGTTTCGGAAGAATATTTCTTCTATTAGCCATCGACCAAAGATTTTACCGTCGAAAACAATCGTAAAAACAAGCTTGCCATCTTTGAGTAAAGGTATTGTTTTTGCTGCCGCCTAGCCATATTCATGCGCTGGATTAAATGAGGATTTTGTAATCTAGCAGATTCTTTCGCCGCATTTTTGAAAAGTATAGCGTTTAGGAAGTCCTCTGACAATATCTTGCCGCAATGAGGACAGTTGATAGGCTTGTAATTCATGTTTTTCATCTCCTGCCAAACTCGCGCTGGAGCGACAACCTCTAAAAAAGAAAGCTTATGGCGCAAGCGTC
>JAAZFA010000209.1 GCA_012511995.1 Thermoproteota archaeon
CATGAAAAATTCCAGTTTAGTTACTTGGGCGAGACTAAAATCGCCTTGGGTTCTCCATTTCAACTCTGGTGCTTGTAATGGTTGTGACATTGAAGTGGTAGCTTTGCTAACGCCAAAGTATGATATTGAACGCTTTGGCATAAAACTTGAGCCTTCACCAAGACATGCTGATGTACTTCTAGTAACAGGCGGCGTCACACTGCAATGTGCAGAAAGATTAAAACGAATATATGATCAAATGCCGCAACCTAAATTTGTCGTTGCCATCGGTGCATGCGCCTGTAGCGGCGGAATTTTTGCAGGATGCTATAATGTGCTCGGCGGAGTGGACAAAGTTATTCCAGTTAACGCTTACATACCCGGATGTCCACCGCGTCCAGAAGCAGTTATAGACGGCGTGGTAAAGCTTCTTAACTCGATTAAAGCACCGCCGAAACCAAAAGAGGCTCGATCCAGTTGAGGCGAAAAAGAATGGTATATAATGAACAATTGTGTACGAATTAGTCGTTTTCTAGTTCCAAGATATTTGTTTTACGCCTTCTTTGCCATTGGACTTTTAGTGCTTCAATTTATGCTTCTAAAACCTTTTGTTCCCATTCGTGAATACTTTTTTTCTACATTAGCAAGACATCACTTGTTGTAATTTTTTGCTATGAAACGATAAAGGTATGGCTTAAACGCAGTCTATAACCTCCCTATTATCCGTTTAATGTAAACGTCTAATTTGCCTCGTTTCTTATCTATCCCAGCACTACTTATGCTTGATTTTAAGCTTTGATAAGAAAAGAAGTGTCCTAAATTTTAGTACGCTTGCCTTAAACTACAGGGCTAAATTGGCATAACAAGTAATAGTTGAATGCAAGAAAACTTGCACAAGCGGAATTGCCTTCTTAATAAAATTTTAGGGGAGGTGAAAAAATGAACAGAATAATACAAACAAATAAACTTGTGCTTATTGGTGTATTGATGACCATTCTGTTGGCCAGCAGTTTCACGTTTACTTATGCAAGTGCATCAATTCCTGAACAAGATGAAGACTTACCAGACTTTCTTCTAAAGCTGTCAGAGCGATTCAGTGATGGAAATGC
The DNA here is from genome assembly GCA_012511995.1 of Thermoproteota archaeon. Classification (GTDB taxonomy): domain Archaea; phylum Thermoproteota; class Bathyarchaeia; order Bathyarchaeales; family Bathycorpusculaceae; genus Bathycorpusculum. The sequence goes on from JAAZFA010000209.1 coordinate 1,089, forward strand.
AACTAAACTAGCCCTCATGAGAGATCAAATGAGGGAGCAATTAAAGCATAATCAGGAAATAATCGCATCCACTAACGGAGCAGTTCTTGATGGCCCTTCAGGCAGTAGACGTTATTCTACTCTGAACTCAGTATCATGGATATGGGAATACCATGGAGGCTATGTCGATTACCAAACAAGCATGACAGGGTTCATGGATTCTTCGTACGCACATATGCATACAGACGAACCGCATGCTGAAACCTGGGTGGTAGGCCCCATGAGCAGTTCTACCTCAACCGGAAATATCTATGCTTATGCCAAAGCAGGATCACACTCAACAACCGGATGGCAAAATATCGTGTTTGCATACGTCAGTAATTCTACTTCAGAATACGCAGACTGGCAATGGTTAGGCTATTGCGGTTTCACATTTAGCGTGCCAGCATATGGCTTTTTGGGAAACTGGGCAGGTCCGAAAATCAGGATGACACATATCTTTTAATAAACTAAAAGCATTGCAAGCCCCCTCTTGCGACTTCAAAGAGGTGCTCGACAGAATTTACAACAAAAAGCACAAATAACTTAGAAAGAGTCAGCCAGAAAA
>JAAZFA010000210.1 GCA_012511995.1 Thermoproteota archaeon
AAAGACCAAAACCCTTGCTTGACAATACCCGTACGTCAACAGGCACTATTGATTTGAAAAACTGAAGAAGATGAGGGTCGTTATCAAGCACTAATAATATTTCTTTTGGTAAAAAAGTTTGTTTCTTTAAAGATTTTATACAGTCTAGTACATTGTCCTTCATTGCAATAGAATATGTGGAAATTACGACTGAAATTTCGCTAATCAATATCTAAAAACAACCGTTTACATTAAACGACCGCTAAAAAAATAATTTTCTACTTGTTTAGTGCAGTCGAATAAACACTTAATACGAAAGGGTTGCTTACTAACAAAGCTAGCGCTCATCTTGGCATTAACATATTATCAAGGGGGTTCTGCCGTAAGCTTACCTGACATAAGAAAACGTAGAATAATATACATATTCCCTGTTCCAAGAACAGCAGAAACCAAGATGCTACATTCTACAATTGTTACATTAGAAAAGCATTCTTAAAATATATTAAGTAAAAACATTGTTACAAAGAAGTATAAAACTTCTAAACTGCAGGGAACACATGAAAAACCGCAGTCTAATGGTAATTACAGGTACAAGCTGTTCACATAAACCATTATTGCGCCTATAGTTTAACAAAAAATAAAATTTGTTGTAAATACGGAATTTTAATAGCCACAATATTAGAAATAGCAACATATCTTACTCTGCCTATTTGTAGAAACTTGCTTAAAATAAAAAAAGTTGTTGGTTAGTTACAACTATTTCCAAAGTCTACTATCGACGCCACCAATAATTATAACCAGTCCAAGAACTCCAAGTCCACTGGTGCCAGGTCCAAGGTCGACTTGATGTTACAGAAGGAGTGCGTGTTTCAGTAGAGGGATTTTCAGTAGGCGGGGGTTTTGGTATTGCAACCGGATTAGGATTTGATGTTGGTCTTGGGTTTGAAGTGGGGTTTGTTGTTGGATGAAGTGTCGATGAAGGTGTAGGATTTGAACTTGGTTTTGTCGGATTGACTGTTGTTGAGCTGACTAGCTCACGGAATGCTGGATTGGGATTATAGCCGCTAAATATGTTGTATGTTTCACCGCTTGATTCCGGTTGACTGACCCAACAGAATATTTGGTTTATGCCTTTGGACTTTGCGTATGCTACGAATGCTTTAACATAAGCCTGTTGTTCTGCTAAATTACTGTTGGACTTGCCGAATTCAGTAATCCAAAGTTCTTTATTTTGGCTTTTTGCAGTGGATAATGCATTCAAAATTTTTGCTTCTGTGCATCCATATACCGGCGTTGTAGGGTTTCTTGCATCCCAATAGGTATTTCTGCAGACAAAGTCGCATACCTTGTCAATTTCTGGTGAGTAATGACCCGTACTTGGACTATAGCCTGCCATAAACCTAACAGATATTGGTTTATCGGTTACTGAATTTGCAGCGGATATGACAGTTAGGATAAAGTTATTTTCGGATATAGATGCAGTTCTTGCCTGTGGTTCATTTAACACCATAAAAGCGTTGACGTTGCAGCCATTAAGTGCAGAAACCGTTGCTTTTACATAGTTAATGTATGTGTTTCGATTGGCAACTGCGTTTGACGCTGAGTCCCTGAATTTGTTATCCCATGTGGTATACCAAGTGTGCAAATCAACGTTGATGGAGATACCTTGTGAGTTAGCTATGGGAATAATAGTTTTTATCTTGGCTATTGCAGTATTACTATTGATAGTATACTCAGAGAAGCTGTTGATTCTAACTGTCAGCGTTGTAATTCCTTGGTCATGTAACGTTTTCACAAAACTTTGAATTTCGGAAGTTGTCATGCTATAATAGTTAATTAGTTCTGTACTGACCACCGTGCCTGTAGTTGCAGCTTGAGCAAAAATTGCTTCGGAGTTTATAGCAGCCAATGGTGCGCAAATCGTTAGGATTAGCAGAGCAGATATTATTGCATTTTTAATTATCGTTTTTTTCATTAATTATCTCTCTCTTTTGGCAAGCTTTCGAGCGCTATGATAATTTTTAAGTTTTTTTGCAAATATTATAACTTATTTTGCAAAGCCAAGTTCTCAAGTATGTGAAGCTATCTTGACAAGATTTGTTAAATCCCCTATTCCTCAATTACCTTGGGTTATATGTGGCGGTAATTCCCAATCACGTTAAACAGCCCACCGGTTGGTCGCATGATAAGTCTTATTAACTACTTTCCGCTTACTTGAAATTAACTATTTTTAAAGTTAAAGGAAGCAAGCAATTAAATGAAAAACTTGAAATTTTTTATTTGTTTTTTAATTTTGACCTTAACAATGCCAATTTTTATCTTTTCGCCAACTGATGCTCAAGAAAATCAAAACATTAATTATCTGATTAAACCAGACGGAACAATAGAACCAGATGACTCAGCAATAATATGTAGTGGAAACAATTACTTTCTTACAAAAAATATTAGTGGCTCCGTAACTATTCGAAGAGATAATTCAGTTTTTGACGGTGCAGGCTACACTCTAATGGACAATGCAATAAAGGAGACATACAACTTGGATAACAACGTACTGTATTTGGAAGCGGGTTTCAACTTAACGAACGCTTGGAACGTAACTATTCAAAACGTTCAGATAGAGAATTGTGTAAATGGGATTTCGCTTGTGAATGCATACTATTGCCAGGTCTTAAATTGCAGCATTATAGGAAACGCCATTGACGGGATAAAATTGGTTTGGTCCGCAAACAATTCAATTGTCTGGAATAATTTAATTTCTAATAGTGACGATGCAATTCAAGTAATCAACTCTAGAAACAACAACATAATGCTGAATAATCTTAACTCTGGAACAGCATATAGGATTAACGGTAACGGTCTCCAACTTAATGGAAACAGCAGCAATAATGCGATTAAAGGAAACAACGTTACTGCTTTCGACACAGGGATCTTAATTGGCGACTCAAATGGCAATGCCAGTGCTAATATTGTTAGCTATAACAATTTCATTAATAACAAGTGGAATGGAGTTTTTATTACTGGGATGAACAACCTCATTATGCTAAACAACTTTTACAATAATGGAATACTAGTGGATGTAAATAATAACTGCACGGGTAACTATTGGAATGCAAACCCATCTAATCTAGACGACTTTCCCCGCGATACACCAATCGACACAAACATTCCCCCAGAATTTATTAAACTTCCTCAAACCGAACCTACGCCAATTAATAGTCAAAGCGCAAAGTCTATAGCAAAGCCAACAACCAATCCTACAAGCATGAATTCACCATCGCATACACCAAAAGAAACCACATACCCTATAATTATATCAACCCCAATACCCAGTACAGAACCAAGACAAACTACATCCAATATGTCAATACTACTAATTATCACGGTTTTAATCTCGGCTGCCACAATAGCATTCGTTCCGCTTGTTCTTGAAGGAAAAATAAAAGGCAATGACAAAAAGTTACAGAAGGTTTAATTCTTTCCAAACTTCCATTTTTATTATCTTCTCTGTACCACTTCATTATCTTCAATAAGCTTTAACAGATTAAACACCTAAATATTAGAAAATATATGATTATGCAATTACATAAAAAAAATAATATCTCACATAAATTTCAGTAGCATAGAGCTGTCAATATTTTTTTTGAAAATACTGATTTGTCATTCCTTTTATGGTATTGTGATCACCGACCTGTCTTAACAAAACTACCCGTTGATTAATAACTCTGGCTAAACCGTTAAAACTTTAGTTGGAAAAATCAAAACGTGGGCTATCGAATATTTTTTGGGAAATGCACTATTTTCAAACAATTAACTCATTAACAAAGAACTAAATTACAAGGGTAAATGTCGGCTACAAAGGACCATTTATTGTCATAAAGTTATGCACTATTGAAATTACCGAGGGGTGGTTGTGCTTTTAATTGTCCAGTGACTAAATCGTAGACGTCGGTAAAAGGATCGTCGACGTGGTCGCCGCCGTTTGTCAACAATTCAGGATGACCATCAGCATCAATATCATAAACGGCAATTTTGTAATAAGCAGACATTGAGCCTCTTGGAAGTTACTGACCCATACTGGTTAAATGATTGATCCATTGTCAGTTTAAGGAATTAAGCACTGACATTTCACTATACATACCGGTGACAATATCTAATAGTCCATCATCATTCACATCAACTATAGCTGGAGATTGGCTACTAGTCAAGAGATCAAGGCGATTTTATCTTATCGCCAAGTTTTCTGCCTGCCAAAGCCGCTCACTCGCACCATAATTGCCGTCACCATAGTACATATCTCGGTTACCTGATAGAGTGCGAAAACTCCATCGTTGTCAGTATCAGCTAAAGATAATCCGTCGGAACATGGTCGCCAAGTAAATGTTTCAACTATAATGCTTCCACTTGTCGAGTTTATTCTACATACGGTACCATCGTAACCGTTGGATAAGTATAACGACTTGACTATCGTATAACCACCAGGTGAAACGTCTTGAGAAGCAACAAAAATGTAATTTGCCATCCCCGTCAATATCTCCCGGAGCAAGCTTTGCCGTGATACTGCCAGAACCAGTTGAACCCTATGTATTAGTTACCTAAAGTTCCTTAAGCGTACTGTCGCCATCATACTTTACGGCGGCTAAACCAGGCAAATAATACAAAGGCACCAATATATCCAGAACACCGTTACCGCCCACATCATAACATTGAGGCTGCCAATATTGGCCTATTCTACTCTGATAATATGAAGCAAACGTACTTCCATTTCCCCCATCTAGAACAACTAAAGTATCAATTCTACCATAAATTATGTCTTCAATACCACCGTCGGTAACATCTCCGAATTTCACACGCCTTCCCAGTTAGTGCCTAATCCGGTACGAACCCATTTAAGTGTTAAAACAGTCACAGCTGCAGAAGTCGGTTGAATATTAATTAAACCGATTGTGCGTGTTTAACTGATGATGGTTTTCCTATCGTTTAATCGTTACTTTTAACAAATACTCTTCAAATTACTTGATGACGAGCGATACTTTATGAAATATTTTCATACAAACACAAACAAGAGCTAAATACATACAACCGGCTAATGGCTAAATAATTACTGTTAACACAAAAATAACCGGCATTAACTTACGAGTTTGACTAAGTATAGTTAAAAATAATGTGTTACGACCTCTAAAAAGTTTTTATCTTAACAAAGTAGATCTGGGCATAATTCATTTTTTATAGTTTGACCGCTAAATAAAGTAATGAGCAAACGCCACCAGATTGATCTGGGAACCACCGATTTCCAAGAACAAACTTTACCACCCAAACAACCATCATCAACCCCAGCACCCACCTCTCATAGGCGCTCTCCCCTTCAAACAAAACATCCAAAACATCAGCACCCAAACTTACAAACCCAACCAAAACCACCCACAACATCTACACCAAACCCTTTTAACCCAAAAAGACCAAAACCAACATACACTCAACACACCATCCTTGATAAACCCACTAAACTACCCAACCACCACAGCACTTAGTCATAAGAAGCATATTCAGGTTTAGCCTTGCAGTTTTTCTTTTTCTTATGTGGATTATC
>JAAZFA010000211.1 GCA_012511995.1 Thermoproteota archaeon
GAGCTTTAGTGTGCCTCATTTTGGCAAAATGTTAAAAGCCTACCATCTACTATGGTACTTGAGGGATAATCACGGTAGAAGAGAAAAGGCCAGCAATCTCTCAATATAATGTTGAAGGTAAACAGCTAGAAGCCTTCTTAGGGCCACTGGAAGCAAGTATTCTTCAAACGGTATGGTGCTCAAAGAGGAGACCTATCACTGTAAGAGAAGTGCTATATGAACTGCAAAAGAAAAAGTCAATCGCTTACACTACTGTGATGAACACGATGGATCGGCTCTATGAGAAGGACTTGCTTGACCGAAAAATCCAAAAGAGCAAAGGTGGTGCCTATCTCTACTATGTTTACTGGCCAAAGCTTGAAGAGGCAAACTTCAAGGAAGTTGCAGTTCGTCAAGTTTTGGGTAGCCTTATGGACAATTTTGATGAACTAGTCACAACTTGTCTTGTTGAAAGAGCTGCAATTAATGATAAGCAACTAGAAGTTCTGAAAGAAAAAATTGATAAAACGTTAAAAGAACGGAGAAATGAACAACATGTTAAGCTTTAACGATGTCTTGGTTCAAATCTTTCAACCCTACTTCTTATACTCCACAGTGTTCCTTACGTTGGCTTTTTTGTTCGTGAAATTATTCTTGAAAATAAATCCTTTAATTCCGAGAATAGCTCGAAGCCTTATATGGTTGCTACCGCTTTGTGTTCCAATAGTCACATTAGGGCTTTTTCCTCCACAAACCACCATAACTTTCTCAGTTACCCCTGAAATTTCAGCTCCATCCGGAACAGCCCTAATTCTTTTGTTGCCAAACATCGTTTCCTATACCGGCTTGCTTTGCATAATTGGAGTAAGTGTTGCATCTATCTATTCTGTGCTTATGATTGCTTTTGGTAAGAAAGTGGCTCTCAAACGGTTCAACGTTGTTATGATGGCTAAAAACGAGTATGGTTCTCTTCAACATAAAGTACAGGAGACTGCTCACAAGATTGGCATTCCAGAGCCCAAAGTGGGTTTAATTGATGATCTGATGCCTAATGCTTTCACAGTAGGCTATGGGAAAAATACAGTATTGGTTTTCTCTTTAGGGCTTTTGAAAATGCTTAATGCTGAGGAGATGTCAGCAGTTATAGCCCATGAACTGTCGCACATTAAAGCAAAAGACTACCTGTTTAAAACCCTAACTTATACTTTAAACATTGTCTCCTTCTTTAATCCTTTTGCTTATATTGCAACAGCCCAAGCTCAAAAAGAGCGCGAGTTACTTGCTGACGAAAGAGGCGCGGATTTACTGGGCAAACCCTTACTAATGGCAAGAGTGTTTGCCAAACTTGAGGTATTAACACCCAAGTTTCCTAAAGCTCATCTATTAGATCGATTATCTGCCAACCTTTTCCTTGTTTCACCACTTGCACATAGGCCTGCCATCCTTGCTTCGCATCCTCAAATGTCCCATAGAATCCAAAACATAAAGTCATCAAAGTGTAAACCTGTAAAAAGTCATCGCAAAATTCTTTCAACAACATTTCTGATAGGTGTGCTTATATCATTAACTCTGATAATTGGATATTCAACCGTGGAAGTACAGAAGACTTACCTTCAAAACGAAAACACCAATTGGATAAATCAGTGTAAAATAGTAATGTACAATGCCTCTTTGCCATACACTCCTGGAAGCGGTACTCAATTTTCCGATATTGAAAGTTATCAAGCGTTTATTTCTGGGCAGTATAGTTTTGTGGAGACATCAGGAAAAACTGTAATCACCCGATGGATGAACGATATTCAAGGATTTGAGCAAAA
>JAAZFA010000212.1 GCA_012511995.1 Thermoproteota archaeon
ATTCCAGCCATAAAAAACTATACTTGATTTGCGGTTACTACAACATCAAAAGCATAGTTAAATGTCGCGCCAGGCGTGTATTCTTCAATCACGCCAAAGTAGCTTACGATACACAAAACCTAGCTTTCGCCGGGTTGAAGAACCCTTAACCCTCCGCTCCAGCTCTGAAAAAATATTTGTAGAGCAAGGTTTGGGGGGCAATTGATGTTGGTTACTTTTCCTGTGATGTTGATTGGCATGTTGCCGTCATTGCGTGCTAAAAAAACCATCTGCGGTGAAACACCGTTAGGTCTTCCTTTGATGCAGGGTATTTTTAGGTTGTTAATGGTAGTTGGAACTTGTGTTTTGTTTGTTGTTCTGCTGGCGTCACAGAACTAAAGAGAAAACTTGGCTGTGTGAGAAGGGTTTGGTGTAGGCGTCGGGGTAGGGGCGATGTCTGGTAAGGTTTTGGTATTTGGGTTGTTGTTTGTTTCTTGGAAGTTGATTGTTTGTTGGTGTGTTAGAGCTTCGAGGGTGATGGGGGTTGCTATTATTATGCTTAGAATTGCTGCGTGAATCAAATACTTTTTTTGTAAAAGTGTTCATCTCTAAAAAATAAGAAAGCAACAGTTAACTTATCTTTGCGATAAGGTTTAAATGAATTGTCAGTCTTGCGCTGGGTTTGGTTAGAACAAATAGTTAGTTTGCCGCTTGAAGTTAGCTGATAGAAAACTAAGGATAGAAATGGCTAGAAAGTCTAAAAGGCTAATCCATCATAACAAGGATTGAAACACAGAGGCGATTAATGAAATGAGTGCATTCGACGGAAAATGCCATATTTGCGGAGAAGTAATAGAGCATTCTGTAAATGATTATTTCTACATGCGTGTTAAAGGTAAGACCTATGAATTTTGCCAGAATTGTATTGAAAAATCCATTACTCATGGCAACATAAATACTTGGCTTGTATTAATAAAACTTGAGTAAACGTTCAAAATTACACCTCACAAAGTCCAAATTAATTTTTTCTTGGGGAATTTTTTTTGACAAGCCCTCAAAAACAAACCCTTAAAGTAGGTAAAATTCTCGGGGAAAATTCTAAGGTGGCGAGGTGGGTCATCTCTCAATAAAATGCCGAATGAGGCAGGAAAGTAGTTTTTAGGAGCCTATTTTTTTAAAATAGGCTCATTTAACGCTTAATTTCTTTACCAAGGCACGTTTAAAACAGAAGTTTCAACCGATAGGAAGCATGGAGAACTTGGCTATTAAGCCGCTGTTTATTTGCGGCGGCGGTTTACGTAATGGATAATTTACATTATTTTCATTAAATGTTATAGATACGTAATTTTCTATCCTTTCGCTAAAATGTATAAGGCATAAAGTAGAGAGCACTCAAAAAAATAAAGCGAAGGTGGCCTCTTAAGGGTTTTTGCTGTTTAATCAATTGATTAAGTTTATGCTAAACTTTTTTGTGTTTTTTCTCTTAATCTCTTTTTATTATGCTTCTTAGCCAACCCTCAAAACACTTAGAATTACAAAATTTTCTGTTAGGATTATTTGATGTATCAATGGGTTTATGGCAATGTTGGCAGAGGTTATGGTTGGCTCTTCAATCTGTTTTAGTTCTTGTTTCAGCATAGGTTTATCACTGCAAGAACAATTTAGAGTCAGCTATAAAGCCTTATGTTTTAATCAATTGGCTAGGCGGTTGGTTTTGACAAAATAAGGCTAATTTAAGGTTATTTATGATTAAACAATTGATTAATCAAAAGAAAAAAGATTAAGCCTTTGACTCATAAAGGCTCTTTATTTCAGGGAACATCTTTTTGAGTTCTTCTTTAATTTTTAGCGATATGTCATCAACTTGTTTCTGTAGCTCGGTGTTTTTCTGTTCTAAAGTTTGAGTTTGTGCTTTTTGCTGGGTTAACTCTGCATTTAATTGAGGTTTGCTCTTAGGGGTTAGATAGGGTAAAGCCAGTTTGTATTTAGGAAGTAACTCTTTCCAGCTGTGGTCTGAATAGTGGAAATCGACACCTTTCACGTTATGCCCTAACATGGGCGCAATTAAGTTTGGGTTTGCTCCAACATTCTCTAAGGCTGATTGCAGAACATCCCTATTATCATGTAGGCTAGAGTGTTTCTCTTCTAAATCTCCCCATGCTTGCAAACTTGCATTGTCATAAACCGAATTTATAGTGTTTTTAGTCATGTTGTTTTTCCCTCTCCAATGTAGGGAATGAATAGCAGAGAATCTTCTTTCAAGTGGTAGTCTTTGCTTTCAGCTTCTTTAAAGTATGTATCCAGCTTATCAGCCACAAATTAACAAAGTTATTTGATGTATGCCTTCATATTTACCTATTCTAGCACCTTTCAATCTCTCCGCTTCTATGTCTAAATAGAAAGGTACTTCGTTATCACCAGTGGGTTTTAAGTCACTTCTAAGCAAACTTAATGCTGTTCCAATTCTGAAAGCAGAGGTAGGTAAAAACCAAATTATTGCTTTATCTCTGACTGTTTTGGCGCTTGCTTCTAAATCTTCTGTGTCACCGAGTTTAGGAGAACGTTTCTTAGGTTTAGCTTGAAATTTCCATGCTATAGCAACTTCACCGTTTAATGCTCTCCAATTATGCTTATAGAAGCTGATAGCGGCGTTTCTTGCAACAAATTTAGGCTGTTTCGTAAGTGGCTTTCCGTTTTTATCTCTAGCTTCTTTAAGGTACTTTTCTAAGGGTCTTCCGCTACCCATTCGTTAGCTGTTCCTGTTGTCTTTATGCCTTCGATTTTTAGGTTAATCAATTCATCTGAGTTAAGTTTAAGCCCATTTACAATAAAGCTGTAAGTGACGGTAGAACATACGTTTGGTGTGCTGGCTGTTTAGATGTGGTTCTTAATTCTGACCGCTCAATAAGCTAAGAATCCACTGTTCAGTTACTATAGTGAAATCCGATATTTAAGCTAACCCTCCAAAACTTAAAATGCTCGTTTGAGGGTTTATCTACAACTATAGGTATAGCTACAAATATGTATACAAGAGTATATACAAACATTACTCCTCAAAAAAAACCCTACACACAAAAGCTACCTAAACCCAGAAAACCACAGAACCGTTCTACTGAGCCCAACTAAACTCTACACCAGGTTTCCAACCAATTAACCTCTCAAACTTACCAGTATCAGGATAGCACCGTCTCGTATTATCCAAAGGCAACGGCTTAAACGTAATCTCTGGTTTATCCCCCCGTAAAACCCAAAACCTTCTGCGCCAATTTAAAAATCGTAGTCTCACCAGCATAACCAGCATTAATCACTTGACCTCTACCTCCAAATTTAAAGCCAACAACAACCCAGCAACCGTGTCAAAAACATAACAAAAGACCGCTTCTGCAAACTATCACCATAAACCGTAACAGACTGCCCAGTCAACGTCTGCAAAGCAAAATGCGACAATGCCCTACCATACAAACTATCCTCACGCAAACGAACATTACACGTATTAAAAATCCTATGAACCCTAACATCCAACCCCCACTCCATACAATACGCCACCAACAATGCCTCAGCAAACTGTTTACCCTCATCATAACATGAACGAGGCCCAATCGGATTCACCCTACCACCAAGTTTCAGGCGTCGGAATAACCTCAGCATCACCATAAACCTCAAACGTAGACGTAAACAAAAGCGTCGCATCACATCTCCTCGCAAGCTCCGCACTCTTCTAAGCCCCAATGCATTAGTTAACAAAGTACCAATTAGACGAGCCATATACTCACCAGGTGACGCATGAGCCGCCATAGGCC
>JAAZFA010000213.1 GCA_012511995.1 Thermoproteota archaeon
GGTATATGGTAGGTTGGGCCTGTCGTCTAGTACGGATTATGACACCGGCCTGCGGAGCCGGAGGTCATGGGTTCAAATCCCATCGGGCCCGCCACTCCCCAAACGAATTTATCCTGCACAACAAACCATCCTCTTTCTTTTTTTACGTCGGCTGGTGTTATGTTTCGAGGGGTAGGTAGAATGTATAAAAAAAATATTTTTTTTATTTCCATGTCAGCGCTTCAGATTAGTCGATGAGATGAATGTTACTCTCCCACAGAAGTGCTGACTGAGATGCAGATAGGCGCCCTGAAGTGATTTTTCTTGTATACAATTTGTACCTTTATTTTAAATGTCCATGGTTACCTAACATAACTATCGCTTAACATAGAATAGGTGCTTATGTATGAAGAAAAAAAGTAAACTAATAATTACCTCCACATTATCGATGATATGCTTGTGTGTTTTAGGCGTTTTTATTCCAGCAGTGACAGCTAGAGATTCTTTTGCTCCTTCATGGCTAAACGAAGGCGTATACATGACATACTATGCTAAAAATGAAGGCGACATCAGAGTTTTTAATGCCGATGATCCGCGATTCGAAGGACTCAATTACTTGTATACTCCAGTTGATTCTGGCTATTTCGACTGGATTAGGCATTCGGGTGCTAATTTAACTTGGAAGTGTGATAGTGTTAATTCTACAATGGCAAAGTTACAAGTTACTTTTGACTATATTGGAGAAAGGTTAGATCATTATGAGGGGGCAGCGCTCACTAGGACGTCTCTTAACGGGGAGTCTTTTCAGCGTACTGGCGTTGTTTATGTTGACTTGTATACTAGGGCTGTGTATAATGTTGATGGGGTGTTGTTGGGTACTACTCATTTGTGGCTGCCTGCTAATCCAAGTGGGGGTCAAAAAATAGTTGTTTGGGATGTAGAATCTAAAACAATCACCCTACCCGTAACATTGAATCGCCATCAAACTATTCAGGGTACACAGGAAGCCTTCATGTTTATGGACGACTTTAAACTTGTGGATTCAGACCCATCCAGTTCCAAGCATATGGGAATGTTTTATGATTTAGAAACGGGACTTGCTACGGGTGGCGTTTTTGATTGGGATCCTATCTTTGCCGCCATAGGTCTTGAATCGGCTAATCTTGCTGGCGATAACGGAGAGAACGCAGTTTTAGACACAAACATCAAGTTCGGAACCACAAGCACAACAATAAATTTGACACAAATCCTGCAATACGCAATACTGCCAATAGCAGTCGTTTTGCTTCTTGTAGCTTTTGTAATCAGACGCAAAAAAAGAGGGACTAAGTGGCTACAATGATGCAAAAGCAACATAGAGTATTATTTGCAATGGCAATATGTCTGAACATATTAGGCGCCCTTATTCCAGCAGTTACCGCACGGGACCCGTTTGCTCCTACATGGCTAAAAGAAGGAGCATACGCAACATACATCAGCATCGGCGAGGAAGGCGGTCAAGCACGAGTTTTTGATACAACTGACCCTCAGTTTGAAGGTCTCAAGTATATGTTTAACGGGTATTGGAAAACGTCAGGGGATTTCCCAGTTGCTTTCGACTGGCTACATTATCGGAATGCTAGTTTAACCTGGCGGTGTATTAGTGTTAATGCTACGATGGCAAAGCTGCAGGTTACTTTTGACTGCATTGGAGAAACATTAGAACAATATGCAGGAGTGGTAGAGCCGACGGATGAGCCGATTAGAACTCCCCTCAACGGCGAGTCTTGGCAGCGGTCTGGGGAGGCGTATGTCGATCTATATACTAGGGCAGTGTATAATGCTGGTGGGGTGTTTTTGGGTACTACTCATTTGTGGCTTCCAGCTAACCCAAGTGAAGGCCAAGAAATAGTTGTATGGAATACAGAAACTAAAACAATCACGCTACCCGTAGCCATAGAATCCAGTCATGAGACTATTCAGGGCACCCAAGACATCTTTATGTTCCCCCTCTACGGCTTTACGCTTGATGATTCAGAACCAAACAGTTACAAAACTATTATGCTGTTTTATGATTTGGATACGGGGCTTGCTGTAGCAGGTTTTTTTAGTTGGGACCCTGTCTTTGCAGCTATAGGTATTGGCGACAGTGGTCTTGTTGGTACCGGCAGCTCTGAAACAGCATTTTATGACACAAACATCGATTTTGGGCCTCAACGGGCGACGACAAATTGGACGCAAATCCTACAGTACTCAATTCTACCAATAGCAATCATTCTACTTGTTGCGACATTTATAGTCAGAAGTAAGAAAAAGAAAAAGTAATCCATTTCTTATTTTTCTTTTCTTAGGCTCTTTTCTATTTTTTCCGGTCTATCTAAGCTGTTTTGAATCCTTATTGCTTTTTAAAAATAAAGGTAAGCAAGGCAAAATAAACCGCCTTCTTCTCTAACGAAACCAAAAAGAAACCTGCACTGGTTATCGAATCGTTCTTTAAAAAAGACATAGCCTGCCTCCCCTGATGCCAGTATTTACAAGCAGATAAATCTCCAGCGAATGTACACTAGACCAACTTAGTCTATATTGACCAAAGCCCTTAATTAACTAAGAAAGGTTAACATCCAACAAAAATCAAAAATCTATTGTTTATACTATACTTTTGACAAATAGTTTTCTTGTAAGGCCTAGTTTTGGCAAATTGTATACAAGTGACATACAACTTGTGCAAACCTTTTTAATGTCTATAAACTACTTTTCACTAAATTAGAGGTAATAATTTTGTATAAAAATGCGTTTTTAAGTCAGCTTTAATTTCAGCGATGCTAGTGACATTAGCGGTTGCTATTATTCCTGCAGTAAGTGCAGTTTCAGACACAAAAACAATCACTGGGTCTCACTATGAGGGTGTAGGCGCAGGAGTTGCAGGAGATAAAATTGGTACTTATTACTATAGCTGCTCATGGCACTCCGGAGTATGGCTAGGCTCAGGCGTAAGCTTTTACAGCCTAAGCTGGACGTTCTATGGTGGCGGAAGTACACTAGAAACTGGCACTACATTCACCGATACTTCTCATGATAGAACATCATCTGGCCCATATAATAGTATGTGGGCATCTGCAACTGGCGCTTTCCGATACAACAGCGGCCCAGTCTATTACTTGCCAACCGCAAAAGCATACATTTAAAAGTAAATATATACGTTCTAAAGCCCTTTCTTTTACTTTATCAATTGACGTTATGGCTCAATCATAGACACAATGATGCTTGAAAAAGCCATCCGATTGACAGAAGAGAATAAAGTGAATTCTTGATACTCAGCGTAATTTGCCAGATAGTGCTTGGTATCGTTATAGTCGGACATTAGCGAAAAAATAACTTTTTTCTCGCTTTCGTTTGGGCAACTATTTGGGGTTTGGAGGTTTTTTGTTTTTTCGGGCTACCAATATGTTTAAAACCACTAAACCGGCTGCCATTATTATTAGTGAAAATGCCACTAGGTCTTTTTCAATACCTGAGAAGGTTAAAGTAACCTTTATAGCCGTTACACTGTCCGTTGGCATATAGACTAGTATGGCATATCCCCCTCGGATATCGACATGCTCATTAAACACTCCTTGCTCAATAGCCTTGTAGCTGCGCATAGCGTTAAGAGTTCCACTGGCATTCCACTGCTCTGCCGCAACTTGATCAAGGACATACACGTCTACAGTATTGTTAGCTCTAATATCTACCCTGTAATCTCTGGGAAACATAAGAAAATCTGGATACATAACCCAGCCAGAGGTAGCGCCCTCTTCTTCATTTCCAAAACTCAAAACGGTTGGAGTAGAATTTGTTCTCATCAATGTAGCGATGAGAAGCGAGAGCCCTATCAGAAATATAACGATGATAAGTCTTGTGCTTCTTTTCACCTACTTCATCCTCCTTAATCAATCTCCATTTTACGAGTATAGTATATGTATGAGAAAACAAACAAGAATGCTGAAATTCCGATTGTCACAAGAACACTTAGAAGTGCATCGCCCATTGGCGGTGCCGCTAAAACCCCCGCTCTAGGCAGAACGCCGTGGACTTGTTGACTGACGAAAGCAAAACCAGTCGTAAATCTGCCCGTGAAGGAAACAAGGCTTACTCGGGCAGCTATGTTTTCAATTCCAAAAAGCATCAATGCGGAAACTAAGATTGAGAGCATTTCGTTTTTGGTGACTACGGATAGGGCGGTGGATATGGTGCAGACTAACAGAAGTTGAAGGGCTACAAACAGCAACGAGGCGTAGAATAGCGGTTCAAAGGGACTAAGGGTTAAGAGGTATATTTGTAATGCAAATACACCTGCATATACTGCGAAAAGAACTGTGAATAGGGCGGTGAACTTTGCTAAAAACAGGTGGCTTCTTTGCACAGGATATGACAGGATCAGTTTTGTTTCGCCTTTAGAAAGGCTTCCAGCATAACTATGACAAAACAGTGCTCCTGCAACAAAGATGAGAAACAGGAAAATGGTTTGGATTCCTGAAAGAAGGTTGCTATAACTGCGCGTTGCCGATGTTTCAATGATTGTGGGGGTCAATACGGTGAAGATGGCGATAAGTATTACAACTTCTATTATGGGAAACGCTAGGTATTCTTCAAGTTCCCACGCAAGGAGTTTACGCAGTTGGTTTGTTGGTTTTGGCTTGTTCAAGTTAATTTTTGGCTGCGGAGGATTTGAGAGCGTGTCTTTAGGTAACACGCCCAAATTTCGCTTTTGCTGGGAAACAGCCTTTTTATTTCCCTTCAAAAGCATTATTCGCGATGTTGCCGTTATTACCGACCCTATAGCTATAAAAGTTAATGAAAACCATAACAAATCACGCTCATAACCGAACAATCTTATACGTAAATTATCAATAACCGTGGCTGTTGAATTGTTGGTGCTAAAAAAAAGAAAGCCATAGTTGTCTCTACTGGGAATCGGCACCAAGAATGTCTGTGTTGCCGCGTCTTTGGCCACCCAAATAGGCTTAATGGTGCCCTCTGAACGCCACAGTTTTATGCCCTCACTATCGAGAAGGTAAAGGTCTACTGTAGCATTTGTCGTTAGTTCCATGCTAAGATCACGCGGTGAAAGTGCATAGGTCATCACACTACGGTATTCTACAGTTTGGTTGTAAGGGATTGCTTCGAAACCAAGGCTGGCACCAGTTGTAATGGAACTTCGGTAAACAGTGCCTGCCATGAAAGAAACGCCTATTACCAAAAAGATTATGCCAACTGTAGTAAGCAACTGGGCTTTGCTTCGCATTTAATCAACCTCCATTTTACGAGTAAAGTAAACAAACGACGCAGTTAGCGCAATAGCCGTTATCAGAAGGGGAAGCGCTATCGAAACCGTTACTTGTTCTACCGTAACAGGCTTATCAACAACCATACCAAAGATGCTAACGTTGGGATGCGTTAATTGTTCGAAATACCCAAAAATATACCTGAACCTTCCACTAGATGTGAAATAACTGCGAGCGTCAAAAGCATTATCAAGCCCCAGGACCAAGAGAAAGGAAACTAGAATCGACATTAATTCACTTTTAGACACCATTGAAATACAAACGGAAATAGTGCAGACTAACAGCAAATGCAGAAACATGTTAAACAGTGAAACGTAAAACATGGGTTCTAACAGGCTAAGGGAGCTAAGATACAGATTTAACGTGAAAGCCGATGCGTAGGCAACGAAAACTATCAAGGTGAGCGCAATTACTTTTGAAATAAAAATCTGCCATCGCTTAACGGGGTAAGACAGCATTCTTTTAAGTTCGCCTCTTCCGAGGCTACCTGCAAAGCTATGGGAGAACAAAGTGCTTGCAACAAGGGTCAGAATAAGAAAGATGGTACTTGCTCCAGAATATAGGTTGAGATAGCTATTGGCTAACGTCCAGGCATAGGACGATTGAACCAGAACTGCAAAAATCGCCGACGCCACAATCAGCGAAAGTATGGGTAGATTTAGGCAGCTTTCAATTTCCCAAAGGATCAATCGGAAAAAAGTTCTGGGCTTTGCTTTGCTCATCTTGGTTTCTCTCCAACAGTTTGCGTATAAATCTCTTCAAGAGTTCCCAGCATCTGTTGGAAGCTTTTCAGCCGTAACTTTAGTCCTGAGGCTATTTGGGGTATTTCTTCACTGAACACCTCAGGATTGTTCACCTTGCAAAATACTTTGTCGTTCTCTACCCAGACCCTATCGACAGCGCTTAATTTTTGAACTGCTTCGGCAAAAAGTTGAGGATTAGATACTTCAATCTTGTAGATGCTTGCAGAATACTTCTCCGTCAGGTTGCCCATGTAGCCTTGGTCAACGATTTTTCCAGAATCAATTATTATAAGCCAGTCGCAGATTTTCTCCAAGTCACTAAGAATA